>JAISLJ010000213.1 GCA_031290955.1 Zoogloeaceae bacterium
CCTGAATCAGCCTGTGACCGACGTTGAAACCTTGTTGCCGGACAACGAATTCATCTATTCCAGAACCGATCCCAAAGGCGTCATTGTCGAGGCGAACGAAGCCTTTGCCGCCATCAGCGGTTTTCCGCGCGAGACGATGATCGGGCAGCCACACAACATCGTGCGCCATCCCGACATGCCGATCGAAGCCTTTGCCGACATGTGGCGCACTCTTGAAACCGGGCGTCCCTGGCGTGGTTTCGTCAAGAACCGTCGGCAGGATGGCGGTTATTACTGGGTGATCGCCAATGTCTCCCCGGTGCGGGAAAATGGTCGCATCATCGGTTACCAATCCGTCCGCACCCGCCCCGCGCGCGAAGAAATCGCCGCCGTTGCCCAGGCGTACCAGCGCATTCGCGCGGGCGACCGCAGCATCCGCATTGAGCAGGGCCGGGTCGTCCGGCAAAGTGAAACCCTGTGGGAAAAATTCAACAGCCTGCGTGTCCAGCTTCTCCTGTGCGCCTTCTCCAGCCTGATTCTGGGCGCGTTGCTGGTGGCCCAGCCCCTGGTGGTGCCGGAAATTCTCCTGCGGCACATCGTCTTGGCGTTTCTGGGCGGTTTCAGCATGTGCGCGGGTTTTATCGCGCTCTTCGTCTTCCTGCCGCGCTGGCTCAAGGATTTGCATCAGCTTCAGGACTGGCTCGCCCGCACCCTTTACAACGGCGATCTCAGCCAGCGCCTCGAATTCCGGCGCATGGACACCCTGGGGCGCGTCTCCCGCGACATGGATTGCCTGGTGGCGGCTTTGCAGGCAACCTTGCAGGGCATTGCCGATACCACGCGGCAGGTGCGCGAGGCGGCTTCCAGTGTGGAGAAGAGCGTGGTGAATGTGCATCAGTCGGCCAGTGTGCAGAACGAGGCCACGGCTTCCGCTGCTGCGGGCATTGAGGAAATCACGGTTTCCATTGGTGAAGTGGCCGCGCATGCCAGTTCGACCCGGGAGGCAGCGCTTGGCGCGGCGGAAGTCGCCGGGCATGGGCAGGCGCTTTCCGCGCAGGCTTCGGCCACCATTCTTTCCCTGGCGGAGACGGTCAAGACTTCGGCGGCGCAGGTAGAGCAACTGGGGACACGTTCGGAGGAAATCTCCCGCATCACCGGCGTCATCAAGGAAATTGCCGACCAGACGAATCTTCTTGCCCTGAATGCGGCCATTGAGGCGGCGCGCGCGGGCGAGGCCGGACGTGGCTTCGCGGTTGTTGCCGACGAAGTGCGCAAGCTCGCGGAACGCACCACCAAGGCCACCGGCGAAATCAGCACTATGATCCACAGTGTGCAGCAGGAAACCAGCGATGCGGTGCATAGCATGCGCGTCGGCGCGGAGCAGGTGCAGGAAGGCGTTACGTTGGTGCAGGAGGCGCAGGGCGCGTTGCAGCAGATCAACCGGCACATGGGCATTACGGTCGAGATGGTGAATGACATTTCCCACTCCTCGCAGGAACAGGAGAGCGCCATCACCCTGATGGCCCGCAACGTCGAGCGCGTCGCCGCCATGACCGAGCAGAACGTCTCTGTCGTCGACCACACCTCGCAGACGGTGGAGCAACTCAACGCCCTGGTTGAGCGCCTCAAGAAGACGGTCAACCAGTATGTTATTTGAGGCGGGCGGGAGCCGTGCCGGACGCCTCTTTCCATGACCGCCCCCCCGAGGGGATCGATGTGGGCGCGGACGTTTCCCCGCTCGTCATTGCGAGCGCAGCGAAGCAATCCAGCGAGCGGCGTTTGTTTCTGTGACAGCCTTTCCGCTTGTGCCGTCGTTTGCTCCTCTCTCCCCCCGTCCGTCGTGAATCTCCGCCGCCTCGCGGGCGGAACCGCCGCATGGATTGCGCCGCGGGGCTGCGCCCCTCGCAATGACGAGGTGGGTAGTCGCAATGGTGAACGCCCGCAAATAACATTACCATAGGGGGGTTCAAACCCGCCCCTATGGAGACCGCTGCCCGCGCTTGCAACGAGACACCCAAGCCCCAAACCTTCGTCATTGCAGGAAAGAAAGCGCGAGGCGTTCCAATCCTCGTCATTGCGAGGAGCGAAGCGACGCGGCAATCCACCGGCCTTCACTTGCGGGATGCCCTTCCCGTCCGCGCTGCCGTTTGCTCTCTCTCCCACTTGGCGGGGGAGTATTGCCGTCCGCAGGACGCAGGAGCGAGAGAGGGAGCACACCCTCCGGCGCGGACGGGAAGGGCATCACACAGATAAACGCCGATGGATTGCCGCGCTGCGCTCGCAATGACGGAGGGTTGGTTTGCGGTGTTTCCGTGGGCAGACGTTCCGTTATTGCGGGCCTTGCAAGACAACGACCCTCCGCAGGACGCTCAATCCAGCAGGGTGAGGTTGTCGCGGTGGATCATTTCCGGTTCGGCGATGTAGCCTAGGAGGGTTTCGATTTCCCTGGAGGCGTGGCGGGCGATGCGGCGGGATTCGGATGCGCCGTAGTTCACCAGTCCGCGCGCGATTTCCCGACCATCGGGGGCGATGCAGGCGATGGCCGCGCCGCGCTCGAAATCACCGACAACAGAGAGCACGCCGACCGGCAGCAGGCTTTTCCCCGCCCGCAACGCCGCGCACGCGCCTTCGTCCAGATCGATCCGTCCGGCGGTTTGCAGGTGGTCGGCAAGCCATTGTTTCTTGGCGGCCAAGGGTTCGGTCTGCGAGATGAGGAGCGTGCCGATGGCCTCGCCCCCGGCGAGCCGAACGATGATCTCCGGCTCGCGCCCGCTGGCAATCACCGTCGCCGCGCCGCTTCTTGCCGCCCGCTTCGCGGCCAGCACCTTGGTTGCCATGCCGCCCGTGCCCACCGCGCTCCCCGCTCCGCCTGCCATGCGCTCCAGTTCCGGGCTGCCCGCCGCCGCTTCCCGAACCAGCGTCGCCTCTTTGTCCTTGCGCGGGTCGGCGGTGTAGAGACCGCGCTGGTCAGTGAGGATGATGAGCGCGTCGGCTTCCACGGCATTGGTCACCAGCGCGCCCAGGGTATCGTTGTCGCCGAACTTGATTTCGTCGGTCGCCACCGTGTCGTTTTCATTGATGATGGGCGCCACGCCCAATTCCAGCAGGGTATTGAGGGTAGCGCGGGCATTCAGGTAACGCTTGCGGTCGGAAAGATCGTCGTGGGTGAGCAAAATCTGGGCGGTATGCAGGCCGTGCCGGTGGAAAGCTTCCTGATAGATTTGGGCCAGCCCCATCTGGCCGATCGCGGCGCAGGCTTGCAGTTCCTGGATCTTGCGCGGTCGTTTTTTCCAGCCCAGCCGCTGCATGCCGCAGGCAATCGCCCCGGAAGAAACAATGAGCGCCTGACGGCCCTGCGCGCAGATCCGGGCAATTTGTCCGGCCCAATCCAGAATGGCGTCGCGGGCGATGCCGTTGCCGTTGTCGGTAATCAGGGCGGAGCCAATCTTGATGACGAGACGGCGGGAAGTTTGCAGAAGTGTCGACATAGACGGCAGATTCTACCGCGCCAGATGCCGGATGTCAGGTCTTGGTCTTGGCAGACGGCAATTGCGCCCTTCGGCGGCGATACTGCTGATTGAGCCTCTCGCCCCCTTCGGGCGGCGATTTTTTCGCAAACCCGAAAACTCTCGTCAAAGTGGGGCATCCTGCCGCCCTTTCCATCCCAAGGGGGAGCAGGATGCTCCCGCCCCTACTTTGGAATCCGCAATGGCGAGGCAAGCATCCGCAAGACGAGGCAAACGCCTGCGGAAACATCGCAAACCGTCAAAGTTTCGTCATTGCGAGGGCCGAAGGCCCGTGGCAATCCACTCCACCATTTGGAGCGAATGCGCCCATATCCTTACCCTCGCCCGCTTGGCGCGCGCGGCGAAGAAGCCAAGTCCTTCAAGCGGGAAGCCGGATTCAAGGCGCCGCGCTGGTGTGTTTCATGGAGCACCGCCGCGCCGTCCGCTAGAACACGCCGTCCGCTAGGACACGTCCTCCGCCCGAACAATCCGGCGCAGGATTTCCGTAATTTCCCGCGCGTGATCCAGCACCATCGAATGTCCGCCCGTGGCGATTTCGATGTCGGCG
>JAISLJ010000214.1 GCA_031290955.1 Zoogloeaceae bacterium
CTCTTCCTGCACGAGCGTCCGCTTCATCTCAAGCCTCCTTGGAATTCCCAGGGAGATACTATGACGACCGGACAACTATCGCGCTACAAAGGTGGACAGATAGGAAGCTCGCTACAAAAAAGTGTAAAAAGACTTGACAAGATGAATTTTCCCCTCATCATAATTACAAGCCGCAAGCCGTCCTGTCATCGTAGGGGCGGGTTTCAAACCCGCCCCTGCCGTCGCGCCCGCCCCCCTCTTCGCCGCTTCCCGCCACGTTCGCGGATGCTGCTCCGCCACTCGCGTATACTTCATTGCGACCACGCCCCACCCCGTCATTCTCCGGGCCGCAGGCCCGTGGCAATCCACACCCCTTTTCCCCCTTGGAACACCTCACGCGAAGAAGCGGGGTGTGGATTTCCGCGTCGCTTCGCGCCTCGCAATGACGAGGATTTGGATGCCTCGCGCTTCCTTTCTCGTCACGATGAAGGGTTGGAGTTGGGCGTGTCGTTGTGGGCGGACATCCCATTCTTGCGACCACACCCCACCTCGTCATTGCGAGGGCCGCAGGCCCGTGGCAATCCATCGGCGGATGGCAGCGGCGGCGTCACCCCGGCTACTGTCACTTTCAAGGAAGGTCTGAACAAGTCCCTTTTCCGAAAAACAAATCTAATAAAATCAATGATATAAACTGCTGGTCTGGGACTTTTTCAGCGTTTCCTCAACAATTCCACGGGCCACGATTACACTCGCCGACGGGCCGATCAAGGGCGACGGGTACTGACAAGCCTTTGGGATCAGGACGTAGTACACTCATCCCTTTGCGCCGGGCTTCGGAAAAAGCGCCCCGGCATCTCCAGGACAGCGGCCCGCCATGATCGCCCCCACGACAGCCCCAAAGACAGACAGCAAAACAGACCTCTATGCCGTTTTCGGAAACCCGATTGCGCATTCCCTGAGTCCGCGCATCCACACCGCCTTTGCCGCCGCGACCGGGCAAGCCCTGCGTTACGAAACGCGCCTGGCGCCACGGGAGGGTTTTGTCGAGGCCTGGCGCGTATTCGTCGCGCAAGGCGGGCGGGGGGCCAATGTGACCGTTCCCTTCAAGGAAGACGCCTTTCGCCTGTGCGCCCGCCCGGAAAACGCGCTTTCGGAACGCGCCCGGCTCTCTGGCGCGGTCAATACCCTGTGCCGCGAGGGCGAGCGGGTTTTCGGGGACAACACGGATGGCGCGGGCCTGCTCCGCGATCTTGAAGGGAATCTCGCGGCGCGGCTTGCCGGGCGCAGGGTCTTGCTTCTGGGCGCGGGCGGCGCGGCGCGTGGCGTCCTGCCGCCCTTGCGCGCCCGCCATCCAGCCTGCCTGTGCATTGCCAATCGCACGGCGGAAAAAGCCCGGGCGCTGGCGGCGGAATTCAGTACGCCAGAACTTCCCCTTGCCGGATGCGGCTTCGCGGAATTGCCGACGATCCTGAATGAGGGCGCGTTCGATATCGTCCTCAACGCCACTGCCGCCAGCCTCGCAAACACCACGCCACCACTTCCCCCCGGCCTGTTCGCGCCGGAGGCTTTGGCCTATGACATGATGTACGGAAAGGGCCAGACGCCGTTCCTCAAGGCGGCGGCTGAAATTGGCGCGAAAACCCTTTCCGACGGCCTGGGCATGCTGGTGGAACAGGCCGCCGAATCCTTCCTCCTCTGGCGCGGCATCCGTCCGGAAACCCGCGCCATTCTGGAGGGGTTGAGGGCGTTGGATGCTGGATGACAGGGGATCGGAAAACAGGAAAAATTACGGGCGGCTTGCCTTTTGCAGCAGGCGGGCAAGCTCTTCTTCCGGGAAGCGCCCCGCCTTGCGGGCCAGGATGTTGCCGTTCGGATCAACAACCAGTGTAAACGGAAGCCCCATGTGCGGGTTGCCCAGTTTGCCGCTCAGGGCAAGGATTGCCTCGTCGCTCACGGGAAGCGGGTAGGAGACCGGAGTTTTTGCCGCGAAGACCTTCACCTTTTCCGGCGCATCGACGGCAATGCCGATGAATTGCACGCCACGGGGCCGGAAAGTCTCTTGCAGGCGCGAGAAGGCGGGCATTTCCGCCTTGCAGGGCGCGCACCAGGTCGCCCACAGGTTGATGACCCGGATGCGTCCGCGCCATTGGGCAAGGTCGATCTGTTCGCCTTGGGCATCGGGCAGTTTCAGCGCGAGAAGTTGCGCGAGCGCGGCGGTTTCCGTCTGCGCCTCACGGGCGGCGGGCGCGGCAGCGCGGCCCGGTTCGGCGGATGCAGCGGGGGCAAGCGAAGCAATCGGGATCAGGCCCGCCAGCAGCGCGGCAAGGCACAGGGCGCGGAAGATTTTTGCCCGGGTTTTGCGGTGGGTGTTGCGTTGGATTTTGACGTGGGAATTCATGCGTTCTCCAGAAGCGCCTCCAGCGCCTCCAGCCGGATGCGCTGCCGCAGGCGGCCATCCCGGTGCTTGAAGGCGTGGCGCTCGCAGTGGGGCGGGAAGATCGAGAGATTGGCTTCCGCCAAGGGTGTGGCAAGGCGCAGGATGGCTTCCAGCCAGTGGTTGTGCCAGTGATGGCCCTGGCGCGGGTCTGCGTGCGTCACCGGCAGACCCTGATCCAGAAGGAAAATTTCCACTTCCTTGGCGCTATCGGCAAAGAGGAGGAGGTCAATGGCGGAAAACGCGCCCGCCGTGCCTTCCAGCACCGGGCCGGTAAGATAGGGGCGGAAATCGGCGAGGAAGGCCATGAGGTCGGCGGCCTCCCGCCGCAAGCGACGCAGGATTTCCGGTTGCGTATCGCCCTGGTGCAGCGTCTGGTAGAGGCGCAGTTCCGTTTCCACTTCCGCATTGTCCGGCAGGCTGGCGGAAGCAGGCAGGCCCAGTTGGCGCGCCGCCTTCTCCTTGGCGCGGCCAATGTCGGTCACGCCGTCTTCCGCCATCAGCCGGGCGGCGGCGCTGGCGATGCGGGCGCGGGAGGTTTGGGCGGCGCGAAAGGCGCGAGAGGGACGGTCTGTCATGCAAGCATACTCTGGCCGGGCTGGCGTTCGCTCGAATCGGCGGTAGAATCCGGCCTTCGGATCGGCTTCAAATTGGCTCCAGATTGTACCTTCGATCCCCCTCGTTCCTCTTTCTTTTTGTTGGGAAAATCCTTATGCGCATTCATATCTTGGGCATCTGCGGCACGTTCATGGGCGGGCTGGCCCAGTTGGCGCAGGCGGCGGGACACACGGTCAGCGGCTGCGACGCCAATGTCTATCCGCCCATGAGCACGCAGTTGCAGGCGGCGGGCATCGCGCTTAACGAAGGCTACGACCCGGCGGCGCTGCGCCGCAAGCCGGACCTGTTCGTGGTCGGCAACGCCATTTCCCGGGGGAACCCTTTGCTGGAAGCCATCCTGGATACGGGCGCGCCCTATGTTTCCGGCCCGGAATGGCTTGCCCGGCATGTGCTGCAAGGCCGCTGGACGCTGGCGGTGGCAGGGACGCACGGCAAGACCACGACCGCCGCCATGCTGGCCTGGATACTGGATGACGCCAAGCTCGATCCGGGCTTCCTGATCGGCGGCGTTCCCTGCGACTTCGGCGTTTCCGCCCGCTTGGGGAAGCTGCCCTTCTTCGTGATCGAGGCGGACGAATACGACACCGCCTTTTGCGACAAACGCTCGAAATTCGTGCATTACCGGCCTCGCACCCTCATTCTCAACAATCTCGAATACGATCACGCCGATATCTTCGCGGATCTTGCCGCCATCGAAACGCAATTCCATCATCTCGTGCGCACCGTGCCCGCCAACGGGAGGATCATCGTCCGGCATGGCGAGGCGAGCCTCGAACGTGTGCTGGCGCGCGGTTGCTGGACGCCTGTCCTCTGGTTTGGCGACCCTGACGCCCCTGGCGCGGAACGCCTCACGGGCGACGATGCCGATGGCTCGCTCATCCTCTCCGGCCCGCAGGGCGAAATCGCCCGGACAACATGGGCGCTTGCCGGGACGCACAACCGCGCCAATGCCCTGGCCGCGCTCCTTGCCGCCCGGCATGCTGGTGTTCCGCTCGCGGCGGGGCTTGCCGCCCTTGGGCGCTTCCAGGGCGTCAAACGCCGTCTGGAAGTGCGCGGCACGGTCGCGGGCATCACGCTCTACGACGATTTCGCGCATCACCCGACCGCAATCGCCACCACGCTCGAAGGTCTGCGCCGCCGTGTCGGCAAGGCCGCGCGCATCCTCGCGGTGCTGGAGCCGCGCTCGAACACCATGAAACTGGGCGTGATGAAGGAAAAGCTCCCCGCAAGCCTGGCGGCGGCAGACCAGGTTTTCTGCCATGCGGCGAACCTGGGCTGGAACGCCGCCGCCGCGCTGGCCCCCTTGGGCGCGCGCGCCCATGTGACGGAAGACCTCGCCCACCTGATCGCGGCAATCACCGCCGCCGCCCGCCCCGGCGACCACATCCTCGTCATGAGCAACGGCGGTTTCGGCGGCATCCATGAAAAACTGCTCGCGGCACTGGCCCAGCACACCTGAGATGATGCGGCAATGATTTCCGGGAGACAGGACATGGTGAAAAAATCGCTGTGCCACCTGCTCCGCGCCCTCCTCACCCGGGATCGCGGTTTGTGGTGTGGTGGCGGTATTCGCGGGATGGATTGGAGAGATTTGCGACCGGCATGTTCCGTTTGACGCCAAGCCCAATCCGGTGGTCGTCAAGGATGGCGTCTATTGGTTTCCCTTGGGTGGGCGGCTGTTTGCGGTTCCTGAAAAGTACGGGTGGAATTCGACGGATGGCAGTGCGCGGCGCGAATCGCGCCAGTTTATTCATGCAGAGGATTTCTTTTCAGTTCCCTGCGCCACGGAAAGATAGGGATTATTCGGCGGCGCATCGTCGAACAGGCATTTCGGGCTTTTCAACAAATAGCCATGCAGACGATGCGTCTTGCGCGGCCCGGCGACTTCGCAAATCCAGATGTTGAGGCCGTTTTCTTGTTTGCGGTGTAATTGCAGTTTCTCAAAGCGTTTCTGTATCCACTGCCAGTCCGCGAGTTTGTCCGCCTTCGCCAGCGCGCTTACTTTGGGATGTTCCTGCGCGTAACGCTGGAAAATGCCGGGACTGGCGAGATAGACCGTGTTGTCCACCGTGTGCACCAAGGCTTTTGCGTCATTGATGATGAGAATACGGTTTGCAATTCGCTGGCGCAGCCAGGAAATGAAGTGTTCGCCGGAAGGTTCCTGTGAGGTATTGGGGGATAGTGGCGCGTGTTCTGGTTCAGCCGTATCCGGTGTTGTTTGCGGAATGGCCGCAATAGTTTCTTGCGGTACATCTTCCGGCGTTTCCCTGTCCGGCGCGGCGTCGAACAATTCCAGCAGACGATCCACACCATCTGGCGCATTCGGGGGGATGGAATCGGGGGCTTTTTCAAGAGGCGGAATTGCGACAGCAGGAATTTCGGCGACAGGCGTTTGTGCCAGCGAATCCGGCGGCGCGGTCATTGGCGCTTCATCCGGCGTATCTTCCGCCACTACAATCACAGTCCCCGCGAACAGCGGCGGGCGTTCTTCATTGGCTTCCCAGATCAGCGCGGGCGAGACCTTGAGAAAGGTGAAGGCATTGCTCCAGCCCGCGTCACTCGTCACGGTCGCCTTCCAGATGGCTTTGCCGTCCGGCGTCGCCAGGAGGCCATGATCCTGCAACAGGTCAAAAAGCGTCGCGTTGCTCGCCGGAATGCCCTCAATGCCCTGCGACAACAAGTGCGCCCGCAGCCTGTCTGAAACAGTTTTGCTCACGAGCCAAAGCGCGTCCTGCGTCAGCCAGCCATCGGAGGCTTGCGGCTGGTTCAGCTTCAGTTCTTCCTTCAGGAGGTAGCGCAGGCCGTCAAGCAACTGCCGTGGCAAGCTGTGCCGCAGCGCGGCCATTGCGCGGGACGGATCGCCGCCAAGCGCCTGCGCGACCGAAGCGCGGTCGGCCTGAATCACCAGTTCGCCCAAGGTGCCAGCGTGCTCATATTGCCCGGCTAACACGTACAGGAGCGCCGACCAGGGCGCGGGATAGCCGCCGCTCAACCAATCAAGGATTTCAGGTGTCAGAATGCGGCAATACAGCAGTCTGGCGGCGGCGTTGTGTAGGGCGGTATTCCCGCTCCTTGCGATAGCGGAAACGGTATGGCAGACGTATCGGCCCATGCCAAGGATGCCAGACTCCGGGAAATCCAGGAAGACTACGACAACCGGACAACGATCACGCTATAACGGTGGACAGATAGGAAGCTCGCTACACTCGCTACACACAGGGGTTGACATGTTGCGATGCAGTAGTACG
>JAISLJ010000215.1 GCA_031290955.1 Zoogloeaceae bacterium
GAGAACATTCCAGAAGACGATAGACCAAAAACTTCATCAACACTGACCGCACAAAATACTTGACTGCGAACACGGTTGCTCTCTCGCCCCTGCCGGGGCGTCCTGCGGACGGCAATACTTCCCCGCCGAGCGGGGGAGAGAGAAGCAAGCGGCGGCGCGGACGGGAAGGCATCACACAGAGAAACGCCGATGGATTGCCGCGCTGCGCTCGCAATGACGGAAATTTGGAGGTTTGCGACGTTTCCGTGGGCAGACGTTCCGTTATTGCGTGCATCGCTTTCAAAGTAGCGGGAGCATCCTGCTCCCGACCACACCAAGGGGGAGCAGGATGCTCCCCCCACTTTGTCGTCATTCCCCGGGCCGCAGGCCCGTGGCAATCCACTTCCACGATCGGATCGAACGCGCC
This sequence comes from Zoogloeaceae bacterium, assembly GCA_031290955.1. Taxonomy (GTDB): domain Bacteria; phylum Pseudomonadota; class Gammaproteobacteria; order Burkholderiales; family Rhodocyclaceae; genus Azovibrio. Next base: position 407 of record JAISLJ010000215.1, read on the forward strand.
CATATCCTCACCCTTCCCGGAAGACGGCCTCGAATCGGCATGGCTTCCCGCTTCGGTTGCGTCATCCCCCGGTTCTGTATTACCGTAGGCGATGTATGTGTTTTCGGCTTGTTGCCGGGACGATGTTCCGAAGGATTGTTATGCGCGATGTTTCCCTGGAAGCCCCCCTCGTGGCTGAATTGGCGCGACTTGATGACGAAGGGTTGCGGCGGTTCCGGCGGGTGCTGGCGTCGCCGTCCGCGCCGCGCGCGCTTGTGGAGGGGCGGCAGGTGCTGGCTTTCGCCAGTAATGATTATCTGGGGCTGGCCGCGCATCCCGATCTTTCCACTGCCCTGGCCGAAGGCGCGCTGGCCTGGGGCGCGGGCAGCGGCGCTGCGCATCTGGTGAGCGGACATCTGCGTCCGCATGAAGAACTGGAGCAGGCGTTGGCCGCCTTCACCGGCTTTGCCCGCTGCCTCACCTTTTCCACCGGCTATCTCGCCAATCTCGCGGTCACGCCAACGCTCGCGGCCGGGCGGGAGGACGCCATCTTTGCCGACCGCCTGAACCACGCTTCCCTGATCGACGCCGCCCGGCTCTCCCGCGCCCGGCAACATCGCTACCCGCATTGCGACATGGCGGCGCTGGCGCGGCTCCTGGCCGAAAGCCCGGCGAAGACCAAGGTGATCGTCACGGATGCCGTTTTCAGCATGGATGGCGATCTCGCGCCGCTCCCGGAACTTTTCCGGCTCGCCGAACGCTTCCATGCCTGGCTGGTGGTCGATGACGCGCACGGCTTCGGCGTCCTGGGGCCGCAGGGCCGGGGGAGCCTCGCGCACACCGGCGTTCCCGCGCATCCCCGCGTGCTGCTCATGGGCACATTGGGCAAGGCCGCCGGAATCAGCGGCGCGTTTGTCGCCGGTTCCGAACTCGCCATCGAATATCTGCTGCAAAAGGCGCGCAGCTACATCTTCACCACCGCGCAGCCGCCTGCCATCGCCGCGGCGCTGGGCAAAAGCCTGGAACTGGTCGCTGCGGGCGACGATCGCCGCGCCCATCTGCAAGCGTTGATCCAGCAATTGCGGGCGGGTTGCGCCGGCTTGCCCTGGCGGCTTCTCCCTTCCCGTACCGCCATCCAGGCCCTGATCGTGGGCGACAATAACGAGGCGCTCGCGCTCTCCCAGGCGCTCTGGCAACGCGGCCTGTGGGTGGCCGCCATCCGCCCGCCCACGGTGCCCGCCGGGACGGCGCGGCTGCGCATCTCCCTTTCCGCCGCGCACAGCCGGGCGGACGTGGCCGAATTGATTGATGCCCTGGCCGCCATCCACGCCAAGGCCCGCACACCAGAGGTATTTTCGGATGAATGAAACGAATTCCCGCGATGAATTGCATCTCCCCGCGAATCTCCCCGCCTTCCTCCTGCCCGGTTGGGGCTTGGGACGCGGCCCGCTGGAAGCGGTCTTTGCCGGGAGCCGCTGGCGTCTTCTGGATCTTCCCGGCGCGGCTGAGGCGGATGCGAACAACGCGGCGGCAATCCCCGCGCACTTCGAGGCCGCCGCCCACGCAATTCTGGAGCGCCTGCCACCACGTGCGCATCTGGGCGGCTGGTCCCTGGGCGGCATGCTCGCCCTGCGCTGTGCCCTGCTCGCGCCTGAGCGCATCCAGAGCCTGTTGCTCATCGGGACGACGCCCAGCTTCCTCAACCGTCCCGGTTGGGATTGGGGCCGTCCTCCGGAAGAACTGGCGGCGTTTCGCGCCAAGGTGCGGGAAGATTACGCCGCGCTTCTGCCCCGCTTCATCGGCAGCTTTTGCCGTGGCGACCGCCATGCCGGAACGGCGCAATGGCTGCGGGAACGCGCCTCGCCAATCTCCGGGGCGGCGCTCGATGCCGGGCTTGGCTGGCTGGAAGAAGCCGACCTGCGCGCGGCAGTGCAGGCGCATCCCCCAACCTGCCCGGTAACGCTCGCGCATGGGGAGAAGGATCCGCTGATGCCGCTGGCCGTTGCCCACTGGTTCCGGGAACACCTGCCGCAGGCGCGGCTGCGCGTCTTTCCCGGTCGGGCGCACGCGCCCTTTGTGCCCGAAACTCCCGCCGAGAGTCTTTTTCTGCGAGAATGCGCCTTGCCATGACATTGCTGCTTCCCGCCAAAAACAAGGTGCGCCAATCCTTCGAGAGGGCCGCGCAGACCTACGATGGCTCCGCCAGAGTCCAGCGCTGGGTTTCCGTGCGCCTGATCAGCGGCCTGCCTTCCCTGCTGACGCCCGCCGTGATCCTGGATGCCGGGTGCGGCACCGGCTTCGCGCAGGAAATGCTCTCCCTGCGTTTTCCCGCCGCGCACCGCATCGCGCTGGATTTCTCGCCTGCCATGCTGGGCATGGCCAGGCAACTGGAATTCGGCGTGGTCGGCGATGTGGAGAGCCTGCCCCTCAAACAGGCAACCGTGGGCCTTTACTGGTCCAGCCTCACCGCCCAGTGGTGCGACATGGAAACCCTGATGCGCGAAGCGCATCGCGTGCTCTGGCCTTCCGGCGCGCTGGCCCTTTCCACGCTCACCACCGGCACCTACCGCGAACTGGAGGAATCCTTCGACAAGGTCGACCAATACCGCCATACCCTCACCTTTCTTGCGCTCCCCGAGCTGGAGGCCGCCTGCAAGGCGGCTGGATTCACGGAAGTTCGCGTCCACAGCGAACCCTGCGTGGTCTATCACAAGACCCTGAAGGCCATGCTGCGCACCATCAAATCCCTGGGCGCGAACCAGTTCGGCGGCATGCGCCGCACGGGATTGATGGGCAAGGGCGTCTGGAAGAAACTGGAATCCGCCTACGAAACCCGACGTACTTCCAAAGGCTTGCCGCTTACCTATCAGGTGGCGTTCTGCTATGCCCGGAAATCCGGGGGAACCGAAACCTGACGGAAACCTGGCATCATCACCCCATGACAAAGGCTTTCTTCGTCACCGGTACGGATACAGAGGTCGGAAAGACGCACGCCACCTGCGCCCTCCTGCGCCGCGCCCGGCAGGAAGGCTTTTCTGCCGTCGGCCTGAAGCCCGTTGCCGCGGGAACCGACGCCACTGGCCAGAATGAGGATGTTGCCCGTCTCCTGGCCGCCTCCAGCCTTGCGCTGCCGGAGCGCATCCGCAACCCCTGGCGCTTCCGATCGCCGATCGCCCCGCACCTCGCGGCGCAACAGGCCGGAGAGGAAATCCGCTTCGCGCCCATCCTCGCCGCCGTGGAAACGGCCCGGCAGGCGGCAGATTATGTGTTCGTGGAAGGCGTCGGCGGCTTTCGCGTGCCGCTGGGGCCGGATGGCGACAGCGCCGATCTCGCCCAGCGTTTGGGGCTGCCTGTCCTCCTGGTGGTGGGCCTGCGCCTGGGCTGCATCAACCACGCCCTGCTGACGGCAGAAGCCATCAAGGCCCGCGGGCTTTCCCTTGTCGGCTGGATCGCCAACAGCATCGCCCCGCACATGCCCTGCCGCGCGGAAAACCACCAAACCCTGCTGGATTCCCTCCCCCCCTGCCTGGGCCTCCTCCCCCACGCCCCCCCCGACATCGCCGCCTCACACCTTGCCCTGCCGGGCGAAGGGAGCGCAGTGGCAATGGGCCGCAGATGACGTTAAATTTTTAGCCTCTTCCTGTGGATCATATGTTACGTGTCGCATCCCGGACGATTCGATTCTGGCGGATGCAGGAAGATCTGATGGTGGAAAGCATACCACATGTTCATGGCGTCCATAGGAGTTTTGCTGTTGAGTGCGGTCTGGGGCAAGTGTTCGTTGTAGAGCATGGCATATCGGAGCAGGGTTTGTTCCAGGTCTTCGCCGCTTCAGGATGTCCGCAATGCGACCATTGAAGCGCTCGACCATGCCGTTGGTCTGCGGCGTGCGGGGACGGGTCAGGCGGTGCTCGATCGCAAGCGCGGCGCACAATTGATCGAACTCATGCTGGCCGCTGGCCTGTTTGTCACGGGAGAAGAGACGATCCGTGAAGTCCTTGCCATTATCCGTCAGGAGCTTCTGGAGCGCCAGGGCGCTCACCCCTTCTGTGCTCGCGGCAATCTCCGCGCGTACTGCGGGTGTCGTCCGGGCATTCTTATGCAAACGAAGTTCCATCTTCCTCTCCTTTTCTTGTCTTTAGCGAATCTACCACTTCCCCCAACACCTCACGCGCAAAAAACAGCGGCCAGCGTGAAAATTGGATCGAATCGTCCGGGATGCGGCAGGTAGCCTGTTAGGCCCCCTTGCCTCATGGTATGATCAACACCCTGAATTATTCATTGCTCCAGTCATGACACAAGACCATAACCAGGCGGAACGCAACATTCCGTCCTTCAGGAGCGCCTGGAACAAACCCTGCTCCGATATGCCATGCTCTACAACGAACACTTGCATGCGGGAGGAAAATGGGATGCGTAGATACCTATGCTCGGGGGAGGGGATCAATAAGGGCGCGTTCGCGCCGGGTGGAAGATGTGGATTGCTGCGGGCCTTCGTCCCTCACAATGACAAAGGGTTAGGTGCTTCCCGTTGCGACGAGGGATTGGAGGGATGGCGCGTTGCGATGGGCGTTTGGTTCGTTGCTGCGGGCGCGGGCAGGTACGGGGGCCTGCCCCTGTGTTTCCGCTCCTCCATCCTCCGCAGCCGTCATGCCGATGCTTGATGCGCCTTCGCTCCCCCCCAGCGACAGCACGGCCTATGTTGCGCTGGGCGCCAACCTGGGCGATGCCCGGAGCGTCGTCGCGGCAGCCATTCGTCGTTTGGGAGCGCTCCCCGAAACCCGGCTGCTGCGCGCTTCCTCGCTCTACCGCACAACGCCGGTCGGCCTGTTGCGCCAGCCGGATTTCGTCAATGCCGTGGCCGCCATCGCCACTCGCCTGACGCCAGAAGCCCTGCTCACCGCCCTGCACACGGAAGAGGCGCGCCAGGGACGAGTGCGCAGCATCCCCAACGCGCCGCGCACGCTTGATCTCGACCTCCTCCTGTATGAGGACATCCTCCGCGCCACGCCCCTCCTGACCCTGCCGCATCCCCGGATGCACCTGCGCGCCTTTGTCCTCGTCCCGCTCGCCGAAATCGCCCCCGACCTCGCCATCCCCACCCGCGGCCCCCTCGCCGCCTGGCTCCCCGCTGTAGCCATGCAAGGCGTCTATCGGATGGACTGAATTTTCGCCGTCCTGCGGAAAGGGCGCTATGTCGAGCATCGGAACAACGTGGATCGACGATGCTAGAATCGCCGCATTTCACTTGGAGCATCATCCAGAGCACATGTCCCGTGATTCGGAACTTGAGAAATGGTTGGCCGAGCGCGTTCAGCCTCGCTATCCCGGCGAGAAGATCGGCATCGCGCCCGCCTCCGCCGACGCCAGCTTCCGGCGTTATTTCCGCCTTGTCCTGCCGGATGGCGGCACGCGCATCCTGATGGACGCGCCGCCTGGGGTGGAGGATTGCCGTCCCTTCGTCCACGTGGCCGGCTTGCTCGCCGAGGCGGGCATCCGCGCCCCGGAGGTCGAGATCGCCGATCTGGAACACGGCTTCCTGCTGCTCTCCGACCTGGGAAAAGTGGATTATCTCGCCGCCCTGAAGACCGCGCCGGAACATGCCGACGCTCTCATGCGCCCGGTGCTCGATGTGCTGGTGCGCTGGCAATGCGCCTCGCGTCCCGGCATCCTGCCGCCCTATGACGAAGCCTTGCTGCGTCGGGAACTGGCGCTTTTCCCCGAATGGTTTCTCACGCGGCATCTGGGGAAGACGCTGGACGCCCGCCAGCAGAAGGCGCTCGACACGGTGTTCGACCAGCTTGTCAAGGCGGCGCTGGCCCAGCCCCGAGTGTTCGTGCATCGTGACTTCATGCCCCGCAACCTGATGCTCGTGGAAGCGGGGGAGACGCTGTTGCCCGGCGTGCTCGATTTCCAGGATGCCGTGTTTGGCCCTATCGCCTATGACGTGATCTCCCTCTTGCGGGACGCCTTTCTCTCGTGGGAGGAGGAACAGGAACTCGATTGGGCGGTGCGCTACTGGGAGAAGGCGCGCGCCGCCGGGTTGCCGGTGGCGGCGGATTTCGGCGAATTCTGGCGGGATTGCGAATGGATTGGCTTGCAGCGGCACCTGAAGGTGCTGGGCATCTTCTGCCGCCTCAAATACCGCGACGGCAAGCCGCGTTACAGCGAAGACCTGCCGCGCTTCCTGAACTACGCGCAGAAAACCGCCCGCCGTTATCGCGCCCTGAAGCCGCTGCTTGATCTGCTGGAGGAACTTGACGTGACGCCCGCCGCGCCAACAGGGCTTACGTTTTGAGAGAATGAAAGGGAAAAAAGCAAATGACAGGGAACGACATATCCCTCCCGTGTGGCTATCATTACGTGTTACGCTTCAGGAGGCATGTAACCAATGACGATCAAATCTCCCGTCCAGCGGCAAGAGGGCGTTTATGTGGCAAAAGAGAACAAACCGTCTCTTGAAGACATGCTTCCACAGAAAACACCATGCGCGCCATGATCCTGGCCGCCGGGCGCGGCGAGCGGATGCGTCCGCTTACCGACCACACGCCCAAGCCGCTTCTCGAAGTCGGCGGCAAGCCGCTCATCGTCTGGCATCTGGAGCGCCTCGCGGCGGCGGGCTTCCGGGAGATCGTCATCAACATCGCGCACCTGGGCGAACAGATTCCCGCCCGTCTGGGCGACGGCGATGCCTGGAAGCTGCGCATCACCTATTCGCCGGAACCGCCCGGCGCGCTGGAGACGGCAGGCGGCATTGCCCGCGCCTTGCCGCATCTGGGGAACGCGCCCTTCCTCGTCGTAAACGGCGACATCTTCTGCAACTGGAATCCCGCCCGCGCCCGGACGGTGACGATGGCAAGAAATTTGGCGCATCTCGTCCTGGTCGAAAATCCCCCCCACCATCCCAACGGTGATTTTACGCTGGAAGGAAACCGGCCAGGATTGCCGCATCCGGGAGAAGAAACCTTGACCTTTGCCGGTATCGGCATCTACGCGCCACAGTTCTTTGCGGGCCTGAATCCCAAACAACCCGCCAAGCTTGCCCCCTTGCTCTACGCCGCCGCCGAGCGCGAACAAATCTCCGGCGAACGCCATGATGGAGATTGGCAGGATGTCGGCACACCGGAACGCCTGCAAGCGCTTGCGGCGGCACTGGAAGCAGGACGCTCCGGCTCCCCGCGCCCCTGCGGATAAATCCCCTGCCGCGGAGACGACGAGTGGCCGCCCTTTCCGGCAACATCGCCAACTTTTCCCGTTCCCGCATTGTTCGCTGCATGCCATCCAGAATTTACCGTGATCCCGAACGAAAAAGCGCACAGTGGTTCTGGAGACGCGCCCAAAATCCGGCGGCGCGCTTGCGTTTCTTTTCGGATGGCAGTACAACTGCAAGCCTGAACCACCTCTCTCAACAAAGGAGTTGCAATCATGAGCAAGGCAAACGGAAAATCCGCCAAGGCGGAGGCAACGGCCCCGAAGGCCGGAACGGTCATCAACATCGGCATCAGCGACAAGGACAGGAGCAAAATCGCCGACGGGCTGGCCCATGTCCTGGCGGATACCTACACCCTCTACCTCAAGACCCACAATTTCCACTGGAACGTGACGGGGCCGATGTTCAACACCCTGCATCTCATGTTCGAGACGCAATACAACGAACTCGCCCTTGCGGTGGATCTCGTCGCCGAGCGCATCCGCGCCCTGGGGCTGCCCGCGCCGGGCACCTACGGCGACTTTGCCAGACTCACCTCCATTCCCGAAACCAAGGGTGTGCCCAAGGCCGAAGAGATGATCGCGCTCCTCGTCGCCGGGCATGAGACCGTGGCCCGAACCGCCCGCAGCGTCTTCCCCATTGCCGACGCCGCCCACGACGAACCCACAGCAGACCTGCTCACCCAGCGCATGCAGGAACACGAAAAAACCGCCTGGATGCTGCGCAGCCTCCTGGAATCCTGAGTCCTGCGGACGGCAATTTTCCCCGATGCCATCCCACGGGGGGAGTAGGATGCTCCCCCCACTGTATCGTCGTTGCGAGGGCCGCGGCAATCTACTTCCACCATTCGGCGCGAACGCGCCCACATCCTCACCTTCGCCCGCTTGGCGGGAGAGGGAATTGCCGTCTGCAAGACAGCGAAGCGTCGGGTGAGAGAGTCCTTTCTTGCGGAGCGCAGCGACGCTCATTTCTTCCACCCTTTCCGCAGCGCGACCGCCCAAGGGAAAACATGCGGCGCTTCGCGCCGGAGGGTGTGCTCCCTTGTATCTTCCCCTTGCAGGCCGAAGCGGATAGATTCCACCCGTTTGACCGGCCCGGCTGGATAGTTCGTTGCGCCCTTGGAACAGAGATGATTCCGTGAGAGAGC
>JAISLJ010000216.1 GCA_031290955.1 Zoogloeaceae bacterium
ACGCTGTCCTCATCTGCCACGGACGGCGCAAAGGCTTGCGCATCAAGGTGTCCAACGCTCAGCCTGACATCTTCGAACACATCTCATAAACCAAAGGGTATTGTTATGCAGAATCCAAGAAATCGTCCATGACGGCGCCCATCAGTTCGCCGGGGGAACCGTTGCTCCAATACGATTTGCCGTCGATTCTGGTCTCAAACAGGCGGAAGGTATGCGCAATTTCCTTGCTGGGCGGCGCGTTGTTCAGTTGCGCGGTCAGTTCCGGCAGGTATTTTTTTATTTCCTGCAATTTCTGCGGAGCCGCCTTTGCGGATGTTTCGGATAGTTCCAGTTTCGCGCCATCCACCTGAACATCCGGAATCTTGCAGACGAATCGCACCTGCGCAATCCGGCTGTCTTCGACCGATTCATTGTCCTCCAGCGTACTTTCCGTTGCATGGCATTCGGAACGCCGCAAGGCCGCCTGCATCGCTTTGAAATAATTGCTGGCGGGCGTCTTCAACTCCGGATATGTCTGGCCGGGGCCATTCTGCATGAATTGTTCGGTCATTGCCTCCAGCATATATTCGTCCATTTTCCCCACGCGCTCGACATTGACTGCCTGACCGTCGTAAGCCGGGGCGAGATAGGCGTTGAGCGCCGCCGCGCTTTTCACGTCGGCGTTCACAAACGTTTTCAGATACAAATCCAGCGCTTGTTCCGGCGATAGCGCATCCTCCGCATGGGCGCTTGCGCCCAGAAATCCGCCCAGCAGCAGAACGGTCGCCAATGCGCGTGTCACGCGAAAGGTAAAACGGGTACGGCAAGTCATGATCGACTCCCTGAAAAAGGAAAATGAAGGGCAAAATCGCGTCATCCGCGCACGCCGACAAGCGCCGCATGGTATCACTCGTGGAAGGAAAAAACATGCCGCCTGTGGAAATCTCTGGAAATCCGTCGCGGGCGGCCTTGCGGACGGGGGAAGCACGGCGGGCGGGAAAGGCCAGCAGCGGCAAGCACGGGACGAATTACCCGCGAGACGCCAATCGGGGAAACTGCCGTCCGCAGGACACAGCGTTTTGCTTTACACTTCATACTTTTCTTCCTTTTGTAACGCATGTGGAGTTTCCATGTCGGGAACAGAGACCCTTGCCGCACCCTACCGCTTGGAACTGGATGATGTCGGTACCTACGAGCAGTATTTCCTGCACTCGCCCACCGAGATCATCTTCGTGCTGCGCGCCGCCATGCAAAAGGGGATCATGATGACCGTGTTCTTCGACGCGGGGCATTCCTTTTTCCTTTCCTCGATCCTTGCCGTGGAGCGGGAGGGCATCGTGATCGACTGCGGCAGCCACGCGCAAACCAACCAGCGCGCCCTGAAGGCGACGCGGCTGGCCTGCACGCTGAATGTCGACCAGGTCAAGGTGCAGTTTGCCCTGAACAGCATCAGCGCCTGCACATTCGACGGGCGGAGCGCTTTTGCCAGCGCCCTGCCGGAACGCCTCCTGCGCCTCCAGCGGCGCGAATATTTCCGCATCCCGGCCCCGCTGCTCCACGCGCCCCGCTGCGAAATCGACCTGCCCGGCTCTGCGGGCGAGATGACGCGGGTGGAATTCCCCCTGGTCGATCTCAGCGCCGGTGGCCTGAGCCTGCGGGTGCCGCCCGCCTACGGCGCGCATTTTGGCCGCGACACGCTTCTGGATTCCTGCTTCCTGAGCCTGCCGGAAAACGGCACGCTCAGGGTGTGCCTTTCCGTGTGCATGGCGCAGGAAATCACCCTGACCTCCGGGCAATGCTTCTTGCGGGCGGGCTGCGAGTTCATCAACGCACCCCGGTCGCTGCCGACCACGGTCCAGCGCTACATCATCGCATTGGAACGGGAGCGCAAGGCCCGCTTGAGCGGCTTGGAGTGAGGCGCTTCGCCCAAGGGAAGCAGAGGCGGGCGCGGCCTCGCATAATGGAATCCGGTATAAGCATATGGAATTTACGCAATGATTTGTTTGACGAAAGAAGGTTTTCGTCGCTATGATTCGAGCCTTATTTTGCAGCCAGCGCAATCGCCTCCATGCTCCATGTATAAAACCATCTCCCTGCAAGTCGGTATGACCTTCGTCGCAATGGCGCTCGCCGGGGCGTTCGTCGGGACGCGCGGGATGGTGTCGGCGGGGCTGGCCGGTCTTGTGTGCGTCGTGCCCAATCTCTGGTTTGCCCTGCACCTTGCGCGTGGGGCGCGGACTCCGGAGAGCGCGGCGGCGCGTTTCCTGGTCGGCGAATTCGTCAAGGTCGCGGCAAGCTGTGTCCTGCTCTTGGCTGCGATCCGGCTGTATCCGGAGATGCACTGGCCTAGCCTGCTGCTCGGCATGGTGCTCGTTCTGCAATCCTGTTTTTTGGCCTGTTTGCAGGCCCCCTGGAAGAGATCCTGACATGGCAACCGAAGCTGGACCGACAGCGAGCGAATACATCGTTCATCACCTGACCCACCTCAACACCACAGGCGCGGCGCAAAAGAACATCGTCGACTTCGGCGTGTTCAATCTGGATAGCCTTTTCTATTCCGTCGGTTTGGGCCTCTTCACTGTCTTCCTGCTTTATCGCGCCGCCCAAAAGGCCACTTCCGGCGTGCCGGGCCGTTTCCAGGCGGCGGTCGAGATTCTGGTGGAAATGGTGTCCAACCAGGCGAAGGGCATCATTCACCGCGAGGAATCGCGCCGTTTCGTGGCGCCCTTGGCGCTTACCGTCTTCGTGTGGATTTTCCTCATGAACGCCATGGATTTGTTGCCGGTCGACCTCTTGCCCCGCATTTGGGAGGCCATTTACGGCGCTGCGGGCGGCGACCCGCATCACGCCTACCAGCGCGTGGTGCCGACTGCCGACCTGAACGTCACCTTGGGCCTTTCCATCGGCGTCCTCCTGATCTGTCTGTGGTACAACGTCAAGATCAAGGGCTTTGGCGGTTGGGTGCATGAGCTTTTTTCCGCGCCCTTCGGCAAGCATCCGCTTCTGGCGCCGATCAACTTTCTCATGCAGATCATTGAATTCGCGGCGAAGACGATTTCCCACGGCATGCGGCTTTTCGGCAACATGTACGCGGGGGAACTGGTCTTCATGCTGATCGCCCTGATGGGGGGCGCATGGGTTGCGGGTTCCGGTATTTCCGGGCCGCTGCTGTGGATCGGTCATGTCCTGGCCGGAACCATCTGGGCGATTTTCCACATCCTGATCATTACCTTGCAGGCGTTCATCTTCATGATGCTCACGCTCGTGTATATCGGTCAGGCGCACGAATCGCACTGAAGTTTCTTTTTTCTTTTCATCAAAACAAGGAGTTGTCATGGAAAACGTGTTGGGTTTTGTTGCGCTGGCTTCCGGTCTCATCATCGGTCTGGGCGCGATTGGCGCTTGTATCGGCATTGGCCTGATGGGCGGCAAGTTCATCGAGGCTTCCGCCCGCCAGCCCGAACTCATGAACGAGTTGCAAACCAAGATGTTCCTCTTGGCCGGTCTGATCGACGCCGCCTTCCTGATCGGCGTCGGCATCGCCATGATGTTCGCGTTTGCCAATCCGTTCGTCTTGACCCCGTGAGCGTTTTTTTGCGTCTTGCATCTTTATAAGGGACTGATACCGTGAATCTGACCTCGACACTGTTCGCGCAACTCGTGGTGTTCTTCATCCTGGCGTGGTTTACGATGAATTTCGTCTGGCCGCCCATCGTGAAGGCGCTGGACGAGCGCGCAAGGAAAGTCGCGGAAGGTCTGGAAGCGGCCGAGCGCGGCAAGCATGATCTTGAACTTGCCACCCGGCGTTCGGTCGAAGCCTTGCGCGAAGGCAAGGAGAAATCGGCGGAATTGCTTGCCCAGGCGGAAAAACGCGCCGCCCAGATCATCGAGGAAGCCAAGGCCCAGGCGAAGATCGAGGCGGATCGCGTCATTGCGGGCGCCAAGGCGGAAATCGAGCAGGAATCCCTGCGCGCTAGGGAAATCCTGCGTGACCAGGTTGCAGCCTTGGCCGTGGCCGGGGCGGAGCAAATCCTGCGCCGCGAGATCGACGCCAAGGCCCACGACGATCTTCTGCACACCCTCAAACGGGAGTTGTAATCCGCATGGCCGAAACCATCACCATTGCCCGCCCCTATGCCGAAGCCGCATTCCGCGCGGCGCGGGAAGCGGGAACGCTCGCCGCCTGGTCGGGCCATCTGGAGCGTCTGGCGCAGCTTGCGCAGGATGCGCAGGTCGCCAGGATCATCGGTCACCCCGGCTTGTCTGCCGAGCAGCTTGCGGAACTGTTTTCCTCGTTTACCCAGGATGACAAGGAGGCGAAGGCGGCGGAAGACGCCGTGTTCGACAACTTCATCCGGGTGCTGGCGGAAAACGAGCGTTTGCCGCTCCTGCCTGAAATCACCCAGCTTTTCGAGGCCCAGCGGGCCGCCGAGGAAGGCGTGAAGGAAGCGCTTGTGGAAACTGCCTTCCCGGTCGCCGACGCCACATTGACAACCTTGCTGCAACCGGAACTGGAAGTGCATTTCGGGACGAAGCTCACCTTGCGCGTGGTCGTCGATGCGGCGCTGATCGGCGGCATCCGGGTCACGGTGGGCGACCAGGTGCTGGATGCTTCCGTGCGCGGCAAGCTGGAAGCCATGTCTGTTGCGCTCAAGAATTAGGAGATTGAAATGCAATTGAATCCGTCCGAGATCAGTGAACTGATCAAAAGCAAGATTCAAAACCTGAGCGTGGGTCTGGAGACCCGCACCCAGGGAACCGTGGTTTCCGTGACCGACGGCATCTGCCGGGTGCACGGCCTTCAGGATGTCATGCAAGGCGAGATGCTGGAATTCCCCGGCAACACCTTCGGCATGGCCCTGAACCTGGAACGCGACTCTGTTGGCGCGGTGGTGCTGGGCGAATACGAACACATTTCCGAGGGCGATACGGTCAAATGTACTGGGCGCATCCTGGAAGTGCCCATCGGCCCGGAACTTCTGGGCCGGGTGGTGAATTCCCTGGGCCAACCCATCGACGGCAAGGGGCCGTTGAACCACAAGCTCACCGACAAGATCGAGAAGGTCGCGCCCGGCGTCATCTGGCGCAAATCCGTGTCGCAGCCGGTGCAGACGGGCCTGAAATCCATTGACGCCATGGTGCCCATCGGGCGCGGTCAACGCGAACTCGTCATCGGCGACCGCCAGACCGGCAAGACTGCCGTCGCCATTGACGCCATCATCAACCAGAAGGATACGGGCGTCAAATGTATCTACGTGGCGGTGGGGCAGAAGGCTTCCACCATCGCCAACGTGGTGCGCAAACTTGAGGAACACGGCGCGCTCGAATATACCATCGTGGTTGCCGCTTCCGCTTCGGAGACCGCCGCGCTGCAATACATCGCGCCCTATTCCGGCTGCACGATGGGCGAATATTTCCGCGACCGCGGCGAAGACGCGCTCATCATCTATGACGATCTCACCAAGCAGGCCTGGGCCTACCGGCAGGTCTCCCTTCTCCTGCGGCGTCCGCCGGGGCGCGAAGCCTATCCGGGCGATGTGTTCTATCTCCATTCCCGTTTGCTGGAGCGCGCCGCGCGCGTTTCCGAAGCCTGGGTGGAAAAATTGACCAACGGGGAAGTCAAGGGCAAGACCGGTTCCTTGACCGCCCTGCCGGTCATCGAAACCCAAGCGGGCGACGTTTCCGCCTTCGTGCCGACCAATGTGATTTCCATTACCGACGGCCAGATCTTCCTGGAAACAGACCTCTTCAACGCGGGCATCCGTCCAGCCATTAACGCCGGGATTTCGGTCTCCCGCGTCGGCGGCGCGGCCCAGACCAAGGTCATCAAGAAACTGGGCGGCGGCGTGCGGCTGGCGCTGGCGCAATACCGGGAACTCGCGGCTTTTGCCCAATTCGCTTCCGATCTGGACGAGACGACGAGAAAACAACTCGAACATGGTCGCATGGTCACGGAACTGATGAAGCAGCCCCAGTACGCGCCCCTGCGCATTTCCGACATGGCAGTGACGCTCTATGCGGCGGACAAGGGTTTCTATGAAGGTGTGGAAGTCCGGCGCGCTCTGGATTTTGAAAAATCCCTGCTCGCCTACCTGAAGCAGAACGCGGCAGCTGTCTTGGAAAAGATCGAAACCTCCAAGGACCTGGACAAGGAAACCGAAGAGGCGCTCTCTGCCGCCATCACGGCTTTCAAGGGCACCTGGGTCTAACCGAAGGAGAGCGCCATGCCGAGCGGCAAGGAAATTCGCAACAAGATCAAAAGCGTGGAGAACACGCGCAAGATCACCAAGGCCATGGAGATGGTGGCCGCCTCCAA
>JAISLJ010000217.1 GCA_031290955.1 Zoogloeaceae bacterium
CCTCCCCGATATGCGCGCGTTCCGCGCAGAAAGGAGAACATTCCAGAAGACGATAGACCAAAAACTTCATCAACACTGACCGCACAAAATACTTGACTGCGAACACGGTTGCTCTCTCGCCAAGCGGGCGCGGGTAAAAAGTGCGCCGCCGCCTGCTTCTCTCTCTCCCGCTTAGCGGGGACAAGTGCCGTCCACAAGATTACGCCGTCCGCGTAAGGGCAACAAATCACGGGAGTTCGCGCACGGCCTTGAGCGTTTGCTCCACGTTGGCAGCCGGGCCGATGCCGCCGATGATTGCCGCGATGCGGCCATTGCGTCCGATCACGAAGGTGGTGCGTTCCGCGAAGCCGTGGTCAATGGGCGCGCCGCGTGTATCCTTGCGACCGGGAAGGGCCTCGCGGACGGAAATCCCGTAGGAGCGGGCAATACTGCCGTCGGCATCGGAGACCACCGTGAGCTTGCCCGCGCAGAAATCCGGGTCGGCGGAAAAGGCTTGCAGGCGTTCCACGTTATCCAGGGAAACACCGACCACGGACGCGCCCGCCGCCTTGAATTCCGCCTGCCGAACGGCGAATTCGTGGGCCTGGACGTTGCAGCCGTTCGTGAAGGCGGAAGGGTAGAAATACACGACCACCGCCCCTTCCTTCAGGGCATCCTTCAGCGCATAGCGCACCACCTTGCCATCCAGCGCGCCGGGCGCAGCAAACTCCGGCGCGGGTTCGCCCTCGGGAAGGGTGGCAAGGGCGGGCTTCGTGAGCGAAAGGAAGAGGATCAGAAAGGTCGCAAAACGCGCCGCGCCGGACATGAACATGGTTTCGCGGCGCGGCTCTGGTTTTGGTGTGGAAAAAAACATGGTGAATCTCCTTGTGTGGGTTTTTCATTCCTGGGCGGCGAGATAATCCGCCAAGGCTTCGATTTCTTCATCGCTCAGGGCTGCGGCAATCTGGTTCATGGCATCCGGGCTGTTCTGGCGCACCGTTTTCTTGAATTCAGACAACTGCTTGACGAGGTAACGGCGATGCTGCCCGCCGACCGAGGGAATCGTCTCGTCCGCGCCGCCCCTGCCCGCTTCGCCGTGGCAACTCTGGCACGGCAGGATATAGCGTTCTGGATCGCCCTTCATGTACAGCTTGCGTCCCTTTTCAAGGTCCGCCGCGCTTTTTTCGCCGCGCATGACGGGCAGACTGGCGAAATAGGCGGAGATGTCGGCCATGTCGGCATCGCTGATGCTTTTTGCCATCATGGGCATCTGGTCGTCATTCTTCCGTTCGCCGGCGCGGAAATCCTGCAACTGTTTTATCAGATATTCCGCCTTTTGCCCGGCGAGTTTCGGGAACTTGCCGAGATTGCCGACACCGTCCCCCATGTCGCCATTGCCATCGCTGCCATGACATTCCTGACAGCGTTCCGTATCGGATTTGAGCTTGCCTGCGGCGGGATCGCCCTGAGCCGCCACAAAGGGTGCGCAACCCATGAAAAAAAGAAAAGCGAGAGTATGTCGCATGTCATACATCTTTGTAGAAGTTGTGGCACGCCTTGCAGGTTCGCTGCAATTCCGTGGCTGTGGCCGTGGCTTCGTCGAAGCCCTGGCGGCCAAGTTGTTCGATTATCGCCTTGGAAAGATCGCGGCTTTTCCGGGAAAGTTTGATGGCTTCCGCTACATCATCGCCGCCCTTGGCAACGTAGAACTCCTCGACTGCCGCAAACATCGTTTCCAGTTCCGTGGCATCCGTGACGCTGGCGTCCGCGTCCCGGATACCGATGTTGTCGACCAGGCTCTTGCCGGTATCTTCGACAGACTGCATGAAATCCGTGTCGATCTTGCTTTCGTCTTCCGTGTTGATCTTGCCGGAGAATGAACTCGCGTTCCCTGGCAAGAGGAAAACCGCGGCGACCAGCAGAAGAAATCCGAAGTTCCGCAGGATGAATTGGCTCTGGTTCCGCCGTTTGGGTTTCGGAAGGAGTGGGGATTGGTGTTGCATGGTGGTAATCCTGTTCTGTTCTTGTGGTGTGCGGTTTACAAAGAAAACGCTCCGGAATTTCTGGAGCGTTTTCTTCCATCGGGGAAAGAGGCTTGCGTCCCTCCCCCGAATGTTCATTCAGGCCAGTACATCCTGGATGACTTTGCCGAACGTTACCGTGGGCCGTTCCGAACGACCGTTGCTGAGGAAGACGGTCTTCAGGTGGTCCAAGCCCATGGCCCAGAGGATGGTGGCGTGGAGATCATAGGTATCCACCGCTTTTTCCTTGTCCGCCACCTGTAGCCCAATGGCGTCGGTCTCGCCGTAGGTAAAGCCCGGCTTGAAGCCCGCGCCGGCAACCCATTGGGTGTAGCCCCAGGGATTGTGGTCGCGCCCGGTGCCGCTTTCGCCCCACGAGGTGCGCCCGAATTCGGAGGCCCAGACCACCAGTGTGCTGTCCAGCAGGCCGCGATCCTTGAGGTCGGCAAGAAGGCCCGCGATGGGTTTGTCCACCATCTTTGCCTGGGTGCCGTGATTGCCTTCAATGTCCCGATGCGCGTCCCAACTGCGGTAGTTCTGCTCATCCACGCCTTCCGGGAAACCGGAGACTACTTGCACGAAGCGCACACCGCGCTCAACGAGCCGCCGCGCCTTCAGGAGCGTTTGCCCGTAGGTCTCGCTCACCTTGTCGTCCAAGCCATAGAGTTTTTTGGTCGCTTCCGTTTCCTTGGAAAGGTCCACGGCTTCCGGCGCGGCGGATTGCATCCGGTAGGCGAGTTCATAGGATTGCCGCCGCGCGAGCAATTCCGTATCCGAGGGATAGCGCGAGGTATTGAAGCTGTTCAGCTTGTTCAGCAGATCCAGAGAGGCGCGATGCTGCGCCGCCGAACGTTGCGCGGGCGTATCGAGGAACAGGATCGGCGAATCGCCGGGCAGGAAGGCGGTTCCCTGAAACACGGCGGGCAGGAAGCCGGAACTCCAGTTGACCGCGCCGCCGCTGGGTTCCCGGTCGCCGTTGTAGAGCACGACATAGGGCGGCAAATCAGGGTTGGCGCTTCCCAGCGCGTAGATGATCCACGACCCCAGCGAGGGCCGTCCCGGCGTCACGCCGCCGGTATTCAGCTTCAGGATGGAAATGTCGTGCGTGGCCCCAACCGTGACGCTGGACTTGATGAAGGTAATCTTGTCTGCGTGCTGGGCAATGTTGGGCACCAGGTCAGAAAACCACGCGCCACTCTCGCCATACTGCTTCCAGACGCGCTTATCCGAGGCGAACAGGGTGCTCACGCCCCCCTGGGTGCTGGTCTTGATGCCCTTGGTGAAGGAATCGGGCACTGGCTTGCCGTTGAGCTTGTGCAGTTCCGGCTTGTAGTCGAACAGGTCAAGCGTGCTGGGCGCGCCGTTCATGTGCAGCCAGATGATCGACTTGATCTTGCCGGGGTGATGCGTGGCGCGCGGCGCCAGCGGGTTGGCCGGATCGATGACGATTCCATCAGCGTGGGCCGCGGGGATGAAGCCCGCGCCGGGGACGAACCCGGCAGCCGCAGCCGCGCCCAGACCCATGCCGGACTTCAGGAGAAAGTCCCGACGGGAAAATTGATGATGACTCATGGATAACTCCTTTTCAAAAACTAAAAACGGTAGACGAATTCGTTGGAATTCGCCACGGTGTGCACAAGGTCCACCCAAGCGGCCTGACGCGCCTTGCTCAGTTGGTTGCCCACACCGTTCAGGCCGGTGGGCGTTGCCACGTCGAACTTGTCGCCCTTCTCTTTCAGTTGCTGCGCGATGACCTTCTCCTCGTTGTCGAGGAAGGCTTTCAGCGTTGCGACTTCATCCTTGTTGGGCTTGCGTGCGAACAGCACCTCATAGAGACGGCTCAACACCTTGTCGGGATCCCCGCTTGCCTCGTTGAGCAGACGCCCCGTGAGAGCCTGCGACCAATCGACGGTAACGTCGCTGTTGAAGAGCGCCAGAGCCTGCAACGGCGTCGTGGTTACATTCCGTTTGTGATAGGGAAGCGAGGGATCGGTCGGGTCGAACACCTGAACCAGCGGGTAGGGCAGGCTGCGGCGCACGAAGGTATAGATGCTGCGTCGGTTCCAGTCCCGTTTGTCCTTGGAAACTGGCCAGCGCGTATCGACACGGCGACGATCGGCGGCCTGTTGCACCTGATCCGCCGCGCTGCCGCCGCGACCACGGGCAAGGAACTCGACCAGCGGCGGATACACGGAAGGCCCGCCGATTTCAGGCACGAACTGACCGGAAGCGTAAAGGATCGAATCACGCACCTGTTCCGCTTCCAGACGCTTCTTGGGATAGACCGCGAGCAGCTTGTTCGTCGGATCAAGCTTGGCGACTTCCGGACGTTCTTCGGAAGATTGGCGATAGGTGCTGGAGAGCAGGATTTCCCGGTGCAGCGACTTGATATCCCAGTTATCCTTGAACTTGGAAGCGAGGTGATCCAGAAGTTCCGGATTATCCGGCTTCCCGCCCGAGCGCCCGAAGTTTTCCGGCGTATCCACAAACGGCGTATCGAAATACTGGCCCCAGACGCGGTTTACGAACACCCGCGCAGTAAGCGGATTGTTCGGCCCGACGATCCAGTTCGCCAGTGCGCTGCGGCGACCGGAGGAAAAGCCGGTGGGCTTGATCTCAGGCAGCTTGTCACCGCCCCACAGAGCGGGAAGCGCAGGCTGGACTTCTTCGGTTGGCTTTTCGTGGATGCCCGAGAAACGCACGAAGGTCGGCGGTGCGTCGGTGTGTCCCAGTTCGGTGGCCGTCGTGTAATCCACCGCGCCCCGTCTGGGTTGCAGATTGCTGAACTGCCGCAGTTCCGTGTTGAGCTTCTGGAATTCCTCCCATTTGGCAACATTTTCCTTGCTGTACTGGGGGTGATCCGTTTCCGTGGCGGTCATGCGCAGATAGCCCACGATGTTGCCTTCGCTCTTCACATGCTGGTAACGCCAGTTCACCCAGCGATCCAGAGGCGTCCATTCCGATTCCGGCTTGAAAACGGATTCACGGCTGTCGGTCAGGTAGCGTTCCTTGTAATACTTTTCGCCTGCGGCCCGAACGCTGTCAAGAATCGCTTTCTGCTTGGCGCGAATCTCCTTCGTGGCCTCCTCGTACTTGGCCTGTTGTTCGCGAAAATCGATGTCCCACTTGCTTTCCGTTCCCTTGGCGAGCGGCACGGCGGGATCAAACGCGGTATTGGCGAAGAAGGACAAGAGTTGGAAGTATTCCTTGGAACTGATCTTGTCCGACTTGTGGTTGTGGCATTGGGCGCAGCCTACCGTGGTGCCCAGGAAAACTTCGCCCACGGTATTTGTGATGTCCACCTCAATCTCGTACTTGCGCTGGATGAGGTCACGCGAATTGGGATTGTCGGGGTAATGCGCGAGAAAGCCTGTGGCGATCTTGGCGTTCTGGTCGCTCGGCCACAACTCGTCGCCCGCGAGTTGTTCAAGGACGAAACGGTTGTAAGGCTTGTTGCTGTTGAAGGCATTGACGACATAATCCCGGTAGCGCCAGATGTTGGCGCGTATTGCGTCAGCCTGGAAACCGCCGGTGTCCGCGTAACGCGCCAGATCCAGCCAGCGCCGCGCCTGACGCTCGCCAAAATGCGGCGAGGACAAAAGTCGGTCGACCAGCTTTTCATAAGCGTTCGGGGAGGTATCGTTTACAAATGCCTGCACTTCTTCCGGTGTGGGTAGCAACCCAATGGTATCCAGTGTTGCGCGGCGGATAAACACGGCGCGATCTGCGTCCTTGGAGGGTGTGATTCCGACCTCTTCCTGCTTGGCAAGCACGAAGGCATCAATCGGGGTTCGCACCCACTGCTTGTTTTTCACATCCGGCAGCGCGGGTTTCGTGATTGGCTGGTACGCCCAGGTTGGGCCTAACTTCGCCTTTTTCGCGGTCACGCTCACCCCGGACTGATTGGGGTTCTGGTTTTCCGCGGCACGGATTGCTTCGGCGGAAACCAGGCAGGACAGGGCCGCCAAGGTATATACCGCTATTTTTTTCATCCTCATGGTCATTGCACTCCTCTGAAAGGACAAAAGACGCCAGACGAAACATTCGCCTGACACCCCATATAAAATGGTGTGCCACATCCAAGCAACCAACGTGCCACATATGAAAATATGGCACAAAAACGGGCCTCCGCCATCTTCGCACATACGCCTTACTATATATGCAAGCCATTGATTCAAAAAAAAAAAATCACATATCGACAAAACAACAATGCTTATTAAAATCGAGATGGTGCATGCACCGGAAACAGCATGTTGACTCCCAATCAACACTTTCCGAAACAACTGGTTCCGCGGCAACAGCAGCTTTTGCGCGCATATCGAAATCATTGGATACGAAGTAAGCAAATCATGTTTATTGATATATCTCTGTATCCTGCGGCTTTTCTCGTTTCTGGGTGTTTTATCCTCGTTTTTAAATGCCGAAAAGCGGACGTTCCGAAAATCTGGCATGATATTTTCTTCTGCCGCGCTCCCGCCGCAATTGTTGTGGTTTTTTTCTTTTCTGGAGCTATCCATGCAGTCTTCCAACCAAGCCGTCCCGCAACGTCCACACACCCGGAAGCAGCGCGCCGTATTGCGGCGTGCTCCCTTATTTACCGCCATGCTGGCGGGCCTTGCTTTCTTCGGTAGTTCCCTGCCGCTCTACGCCGCCGATGACGCGGAGGTGGAAGCCCTGAAGGCGGAAATCCAGCGTCTGCGCCAGGAACTCGCCGCCGAAAGAGGTGAGGTACCGCAGCAGCCGGGGCAACCTGGTGTGGTACCGCAACCCACTGTGGCGGCTCCGCGTGTCGACGAGCCGCAGGCGCTGGACGCCGTGGTGGTGCGCAGCCGCAACCGCATCGAGCGTTTGCAGGATGTGCCGCTTTCTGTTTCCGTCGTCAGCGGTCGGGAGCTGGATCGCCTCGCGGCCAACGACATTTCCGAAATCGTGAAGCGTGTCGGCAATGTTTCCTGGAACCGCGGCAACCAGCGGACGTTCAGCCTTTCCATTCGCGGCCTAGGGAAAGCCGGGCAGACGGAAGCGCAAGACCCCAGCATCGGGATCATCGTTGATGGCGTGAGCTACGCCTACAACGCCCTGGCTTCGAGCTACAACTTCCATGACGTTGAGGCCGTGGAAGTCACGCGCGGGCCGCAGGGAACACTTCTGGGCAAGAACACGAGCCTGGGTGTGCTCAATGTCGTCACCCGCAAGCCCTCCTTCACCCCGAGCGCGGATTACTCGCTCCTTTTTGGCGAGCGGGATCGCGTCGTCGGCAAGTTCGCGGCAGGCGGCCCGATTGTGGATGGTGTGCTTGCCTACCGTCTTTCCTTCGTCGGCGAAAAGGGCGAGGGCGACATCAAGAATCGGGACAACAAGGATATTTCCTACCAGAACATTGACCGCCTTTCCGGGCGGGCGCAGCTTTTGTTTACGCCTTCCGAGAACTTCAACGCGCGTCTGGCATTTGAAGTCACCCCGCGCGCTGGAGAATCAACGAACGGCAGAACCACGAATCTGCCCACAGCGGGCCTGCGCTATTCAAATGGTGCGCAATGGGGCGTAACCAATGCCGAACGCGCCCTCGGGCGTGACTGGTTTACCCGGCAAGGCAACTATTCCCTTTCCGACTATTACCGCGAGCGCTATACCAACGCCGACACCATGCGACCACTTGTCACCGGCGGCCACGGCGCTTCCGTCGAACTCAACTGGCAGCTTGGCAGCCATACGCTCACCTCCATCACCGCTTACCATGACTACCATTTCAACGCGGTCAATGATGAAGGTACGCCGTTCGACATTTCCCGCAATTCTGGCGGCTTCTGGAACGACTATTCACAACGGAGCCAAGAGCTGCGCATCACCTCCGCGCCGGGCGGTTTCGTCGATTACCAGGGCGGCCTCTATTACATCGACGTCAAGAACAGCGTTGACTATCAACGGGAATGGGGGAACGACGCGGGCGCATGGTTCGCCAACAATGCCCAGTACGCGACCCTGAACGCCAACGCCGCTGGTCGCCTCCTGATGCAGGATTCCGTCGACCGCCTCACCATGTCCTACAACAGCCCCGCCGGTTTGCAGAGCATCCGCAACAAGAGCCTGGCCGTGTTCGCGCAGGCCAACTGGCATCTGTCGGAACCGCTCACTCTGACCACCGGGCTGCGTTTCACACGCGAACGGCGCGCCAATGCCGCTTCCACCTTCATCCGTGACAACGGCTTTGGCGGCGCGCTGAATCCAACCTCCGTAAATGGCGTCAATCTGGGCGGCTTCGATTCCGCCAGCGACGGCAGCCTGAACCCCGGCAACTCGGCGGAACAGATCGCGCTCGCCAATTCCGTGGCCCAGCGTTACTTCGGCATCTCCGATTACGCTGCGCTTGATTCGACGCAACGGGCGCAGGTTGCCGCCGCCAAGGCGATTCGCGCCGGGCAGATCGGCGTCATCTTCCCCAGATCCAAGGCGGAATCGTTCAACGAACTCCAACCCGCGTTCGTGCTGAGTCCCAGCTACAAGATCAACGACAACCTGACCACCTACGTTTCGTTCCAGTACGGGGAAAAGGCGGGCATCTCGCAATTCACGAACGGCATTTCCAACCGGATCGACGCGGAAAAGACGACTTCCTACGAGGTTGGCTTCAAATCCGCGCTGTTCAACAAGACCCTCATCCTGAACGCGGATATCTACCTCACCAATGTGAAGGATTTCCAGCAATCGGTGCGGGTGTATGACGCCTATACCACCGCGCTGCGCAACGACGGCGAACTGTACTACGCCTCCGCCACCGGCAGCGTTCCCAAGGTGCAATCGAAGGGCGTCGAAATCGACGGCGTTTATAACGGCATCCGCCACACGACCATTCGCTTCGCGGGCGCTTACACGGATGCGCGTTACAAGAAATTCACGAACGCGGCGCAACCTGCCGAAAACGGCTATTCCGGCGCGCCGCCCTACACGGATTTCTCCGGCAAGACCCTGCCGGGCGCTTCCAAATTCACGGCCAACATTGGCGTCGATTACCGGATTCCCGTGCTGGGCGACAAGGAATTCCATGTCGATTTCAACACCGAGTATCACACCAAGTATTACTCGGACAATTCCCTGTCCAAGTACAGTATCATCAAGGCGGGATCGATCACGGATTTTGGCATCGGCCTGGGCGCGCGCAACCAGTCCTGGGACGTGAGCCTCATCGCCAAGAACGTCTTTAATAACGACGATCCGCTGACGCTGACCGCCACCTCCTTCACGCCCGCCTATTACCGTTGGGTGGGCATCCAGTTTACTGGTAAGCTCTGACCCCCTTCGCCCGGTATTCCTTCGCCCCAAACGAAGGCCGCCGGGCGAGTTTTCCGCGATGTTGCACCCTGACTTTTAAGGAATCACACAATGACACGTCCTCTCGAACGGGGCATCGACCCCATCTTCATCAACCGCTGGTCGCCGCGCGCGTTCGACGAATCCGGCATTTCCGAAAGCGAACTGCTGCAATTCCTCGAAGCGGCACGCTGGGCGCCCTCGGCCTACAATGCCCAACCCTGGCGCTTTGTGTACGCCCGCCGGGGCACCGCGCACTGGCAGCCCTTCCTTGACCTTTTGGTCCCCTACAACCGCGACTGGGCGCAACGGGCCTCGGCGATCGTTTTCGTGCTCGCCGCGCAAAAATTCACTCCGGAAGGAGCGGCGGAAGCCATCGAGACCGGCTACGCCGCCTACGATACGGGCGCGGCGGTAGCCTATCTCACGCTCCAGGCAAGCATTTCCGGCTGGCACTCGCACATCATCGCGGGCTTTGACAGGGACGCCGCCAAGACGCTCCTCAAGATTCCGGAAGGCTACGCTTTCGAGAGCGCCGTAGTCATCGGCAGACAAGGCGACCCCAGCACCCTGCCCCCGGCCCTGCAAGAACGTGAAACCCCCACGCCCCGCGCGTCGCTGGAACAACTGGTAGCGGAAGGCGTATTCACCTTCAAGTAAAAGTGGCGGAAGGCGTGTTTTCCTTCAAGTAAAACGGTTTTCGGGAGCGTGGCAGAGCGGTTGAATGCGCCTCTCCTTCCTCAAGGAGAGGCAATGGCAAAGATCCCTCCCATCCAAGCCATTCGCAGGTTCGAATCCTGCCGCTCCCTTATTTGATTCATTTGGTCAGCGTTCCAATGATCGTGCGCTTTTTTGGGGCCTCTGACCCGTCTTGACAGCGACCTCCGTGTATCCGAAGGTACGCATCTCTCGTCATCGCAAGCGAAACAATCCAGAAAGGTTTCGCGGGCACAAGGCCGCATCAGGCTCCAACGCCACATCCGACGCCTGCCGCTGTCGACTCCTCAAACTTCCACAGGTTTCGCGCAATCTCTGCCTCCCCGCCACCACTGCGCAATCCGCAATGGCATGATGATGTTGCGCGGAACGCATGCGCAATCCTTGTCTGTTACAATCCGGATCATCCAGCATGCTGCTCATGACAATTCCATTCAGGAAAGGCGAAAACAAAATGACGCAAGATCCGAAGCAACTGGCACAGGTGAGCCTGATCCTGCTCCTGATTCTGGGCTGCCTTTTGGTGCTCTATCCCTTCCTCGCGGCGGTCCTCTTCGCGGGCGTGGTGAGCGTGACCACCTGGCCGCTCTATGAGCGCCTGTTGCGCCTCCTGCGTGGTCGGCGCACCCTCGCGGCTTCGGTGATGACCCTGATCCTGATCGTGGGCATGCTCGTGCCCACCGTCTTCCTGACCATCACGCTGGGCAACACCGTGCAACGCGCCGTCGGAGAGCAGTTGATCCCCTTCCTGCACGCCATTGACCTAGGTGGTGAAGTGCCCGCCTGGGTCTCCCGCCTGCCCGCCGGGAACCGGATCATCGAATACTGGCAACAGATCACGGGGAATCGCGAGGAACTCATCGAGCTTTTGCGCAGCGCCTACGAACCCGCCCGGCGACTGGCCCTTCACAGCATTTCCCTAGCGGGCAACGGCATCCTGCAATTGGTGCTCGTCATCTTCATCGGCTTCTTCCTCTACCGGGACGGCATCGCCCTGACGGGATTCCTGAAGATTGCCGCCGAGCGTCTGGGCGGCAAGCTGGGCCTGGAACTCCTGCATCTGGCGCGCATGACCGTGACTGGCGTCATGGCAGGGATCGTCGGCACAGCCTGCGCACAGGCGCTGGTGGCCTTCATCGGCCTCCTGATCGCGGGTGTGCCGGGCGCGCTCCTCCTGGGCATGGCCACCTTTTTCCTTTCCATGATCCCCGTCGGCCCGCCACTCATCTGGGGCGGCGCGGCATTCTGGCTCTACCAGCAAGGAGAACCCGGATGGGCGATCTTCATGGCGCTCTATGGCCTGCTCATCATCAGCAGCGTGGATAACCTCGTAAAACCCATCCTGATTTCCCGCACTGCGAGCCTGCCCATCCTGCTCATCGCCCTGGGCGTCTTCGGCGGCGTGCTCGCTTTCGGCTTCATCGGCATCTTCCTCGGCCCCACCCTCCTCGCCCTGGCACACGCGCTCTTCCTGCGCTGGGTCGGCGCTGCGCATCCCGCAAACGGCGAATCTGCGGGAGACTGATCGTTTAAACGATAGAAACGACGAACCATGCCACGCCCAACCAAAATCGACGGCTGGGTTTTCCTGGCGGCGTTGATTCTGGGTGCTCAGCGACAACTCAAAAAGGCCAGTGGGGTCGAAAGCAGCAAGAACAACAGCAATCCATTGAGGAAATAAATGGCGCTGGCGGCGATTGCAAAACGGTAGCGCCATTTGTACGCCTGATTCTTCGACAAAATGGCAACGAGCATGCAAGCGCCCAATCCAAAAAAACAAAAAAACAATACGGCAAGGCTGGCGTTTGTTCCGATACTGATGCCATCGGAGCCTCCGTATCCGTGAAATTTCCACGCACTGAAAAAAGCGGCGCACACTCTTTCCATGATTGCGAGCAAGCCCGATATTGCAACCGACAGCAAAACGAAAACCGATGCGTCACAGAGGAAGCGGGTGTGCTTTCCCGTCATGGAGACTTTCCTTTCCTGCGCCAGTTGCATGCGCCGAACTCACGGCTTGTACGCCACGATCAGCGCCTCGCCCGGAAAATCAAAGGCTTCGATTTCCGCCTGGATGAGCGCCTGTGTTTTCTGCCGCGAAGCGCCGCCCGTTCCGGCTCCAATCAGGGGAAAGGCAATGGAGTGGTAGGATTTTTCCGCCGCCAGCGCCAGCGCGGAGCGCGTTGACAAACGAATGGATGCCTCCGTGGCAAACCACAGGAGATTAATGCCTGCCACATGGATGATGCCCTGGAACGGCAAGCGGCCCGCCGTTGTGTGCACTGCCCCGCCCAGCGGGATCGGGCCATGTCGGGCAAGTTCCCGGAAGGGTTCCAGCCCGCCACGTCGCTTGATTGCTCCGGAAACACCACGCGGCAGCAGGAGCCACCAGGGGATGATGTTGCGATTCCAGGCGTTGACGATGACCTCGACCGGCTGATCGAGCAAATCGCCCTCCACTACGCGCATCCTGCCTTCCGCCATCGGTTTTGCTCCGCAAGCCTTATCCGCCTTTTGTCTTCCGGTTTGCCGGATTTTCAGGATTCCTTTACGGCTTTCTGCGCCGTCTTTGTCGCTGCCTTCGCCTTCGGCTCGCGCTTTTCAAATTCAAAGCCGACTTTCCCCTCCTTGTCGACCACCAGAAAGGCGGAGAATTTGCGACCGGTACGCGCGGAAACGAAATTCCTCAAGAGATCGGTGCGGCCTTCCGCGAGCAGTTTTTGCATCTGTTCGCGTTCGACGGTCTGCAACAAGATGATTTTGCCGGAACGGAAATCGCAGTTTTTTTCCGGGCCTACGGCTTTCTCGCAAACATAGACATTGCCGTGGTCGTACACCGCACCGCCACATTTCGGGCATTTGCCGAGCGCTTCCTGTCCGGAAAAATCCACTGCGGACTGCGCTTCTTCTTCCTTGCTTTGGCCGAAATCAAGTTCCGTCTCGAATTTTTCATTGAGGCGGATTGTCGCGGCAAAGGGGCGGCCCATGCGATTGCGAAAACCGGTGAGCGGCCCCAGGCTTTTTTCGGTGAGCAGCGTTTCGATTTCCTTCGGCTCGAACTGGCGTCCGGCCACGATTTTCCAGAGCGCGAAATCGCAGCCGACGCACTGGAATTTCTTGTAGGTTTCCCGCACCACGCCGCCACATTTGGGACATGGCGTTTCCAGCACGCCAAAATCGCCGGGAATGGTGTCGGAATCGTAGCTCTTGGCGCGCTCGACGATGTTCTTTGTCATCTCGGCGATTTCCCGCATGAATTCCTCCCGCGAGAGTTCCCCCTTTTCGATGCGCGCCAGTTTCCATTCCCAATCGCCGGTCAGCTCGGGCGCGGTCAGTTCCCGCACACCCAGGCCGGTGAGGAGGGTGAGGAGCGAGAACGCCTTGGCCGTCGGAATGAGTTCGCGTCCCTCGCGCAGCATGTATTGCTCGGAGATCAGGTTCTCGATGATCTGCGCCCGGGTGGCAGGTGTGCCCAGGCCGCGCCCGACCAACGCCGCCTTCAGTTCCTCATCCTCCACCATTTTCCCCGCGCCCTCCATCGCGGAGAGCAGCGTTGCTTCCGAATAGCGCGGCGGCGGACGGGTTTCCGTGGCGTTCAGGGTCACATCCTCCGTCACGATCTTCTCCCCGGCTTCCAGCGGCGGCAGGTCGCCCGCCGCGCCGCTCTCCGCAGCCTCCTTGCCGTATACCGCGAGCCAGCCGGGCTGCGTGAGCACCTTGCCTTCCGTCTTGAAGGGGTAGCCTGCCACGCGGGTAATGCGCGTTGTCACCTGATATTCGGCGGCTGGAAAGAAGATAGCCAGGAAACGCTTGACCACGAAATCATAGAGTTTCTGCTCGGCTTCCGAGAGCGTTCCCGGTGCTTGCAGGGTGGGAATGATGGCAAAGTGGTCGCTCACCTTGGCGTTGTTGAAAATGCGCTTGTTGGGCAACACCCAGTTGCGCGCCAGGATCTGGTGGGCAAAGGGCGCGTAGCGGGCCAGGAGCACCTCGCTATGGCCCTTGCCGACGCCTTCGCCGGTAAACATGGTGAGCGTCGCCTTCACGGTGGCGAGATAATCTTCCGGCAGGTAGCGGGAATCCGTGCGGGGATAGGTGAGCACCTTGTGCCGCTCGTAGAGCGCCTGCGCCAGCGACAGCGTGGTCTTGGCGGAAAAGCCGAAGCGGGCGTTGGCTTCCCGTTGCAGGCTCGTCAAATCAAAAAGCAGCGGCGAGAGCCGGGTTTCCGGCTTTGATTCCTCCGTGGCGCTGCCCGGCTGTCCCAGGCAGGCGGCGCGGATGGCGGCGGCGGTTTCCTCGCTCCAGATGCGGTCGGCGCGGGCATGCTCGTCATGTTCCTTCCCCCGGAAAGCCTCGTCGAACCATTTGCCAGCGTATTCGCCCGCGCGGATGGCGAAGCGGGCTTCCACCTCCCAGTAGGGACGTGCCCGGAAGGCGCGAATCTTCTTCTCGCGCTCGATGACGATGGCCAGCGTTGGCGTCTGCACCCGGCCCACGGTGGTCAGGTGGAAACCGCCCGTCTTGGAATTGAAGGCGGTCATGGCGCGGGTGCCGTTGATGCCCACCAGCCAGTCGGATTCGGAACGGCAGATGGCGGCATCGGCCAGGCCCGCCAGGTCGGTTCCGGGCCGCAGGCGTGAAAAACCATCCCGGATCGCCTGCTGGGTCATGGATTGCAGCCAGAGACGCTGGATGGGCTTCGTGACCTTGGTGTGCCGGGCGATGTGGTTGAAGATCAGTTCTCCCTCGCGGCCCGCGTCACAGGCGTTGATGAGGCCATCGATGTCCTTCCTCTTGATGAGCCGGGTGAGGACTTTCAGGCGGCTTTCGGTCTTCTCAATGGGTTTCAGGGCGAAATGCGGCGGGATTACCGGCAGGTGCGTGAACGTCCATTTGCCGCGCTTCACCTCGTATTCCTCCGGACAGGCCAGTTCCAGCAGGTGACCGACAGCGGAGGAGATGACGTAATCGTCGCTCTCGAAGTAGTCGTCTTTCTTGGCGAAGCCGCCCAGCGCCCGGGCAATATCGGAAGCGACCGACGGTTTTTCTGCGATGATGAGTTTTTTACCCATGAGGGATTTCCAGCCAGAGGCCAAGTAACAAAGTGCGACGGATAATAGAATGCGAAGGCCGAAGGCCGCAAGGTGCGCGCGCCAATTTTTCCGGAATTTTTTGCAAGCCGGGGATTTTCCGGCGTCTTTCAGAGTCGCTGGTAACGGTTGCCCGGCAGATTGGCGATGCGGCCCGCCAGTTCCAGATCCATGAGAAGGGCCAGCAGCGCTTCCGTCGCCAGGCCGGTACGCAGCGCCAGTTCATCCAGCGTGGTCGGATCATGCCCCAGGTTTTGCAGGATTTCCGCTTCCTGCGGCGTTACCTCTGGTGGAAGCGCGGCGGGTTCCGTCCGGGGCGCGGGGATGGGTTGCGGAAGCCGTTGCGCTCCGGGCCGGGATATCGGTCGCGCCGTGGGCGGGAGCGCGCCTGGCGTCTGGCTGCCACCCAGTTCCTCCAGGATGTCCTCCGCCGTCTCCACCAGTTTCGCGCCCTGCCGAATCAGGCGATGGCAGCCACGCGAGACCGGCGAATGAATGGAGCCAGGAATGGCGAACACTTCCCGCCCCTGTTCTCCGGCAAGTCGGGCGGTAATCAGGGAGCCGCTTCCCAGCGCCGCCTCCACGATCAGGACGCCCTGCGAGAGGCCGGAAATGATGCGGTTGCGGCGCGGAAAGTTTTCCGCAATCGCCGGAGTCCCCAGCGGAAACTCCGAGAGAATCGCGCCGTGTTCGAGAATCTGTTGGGCCAGTGCCTTGTGCCGCGCCGGGTAGAGGCGATCCACTCCGGTGCCGACCACGGCGAGCGTCGTTCCGTTTGCTTCCAGTGCGCCCTGATGCGCTGCGGCGTCGATCCCCAAGGCCAGGCCGCTCACGATGTTCCAGCCGGAGCGGGCAAGCGTCGCCGCGAAATCCCGCGCCGTCTTCAGCCCCTGCGGCGTCGCGTTGCGACTCCCGACAATGGAAAGCGCCGGGCGCGACAAGACGGCAAGATTCCCGCGCGCGTACAGGAGGGTTGGCGGATCGGGGATGTGCAGGAGTTGTTGCGGGTAGTCGGCATCGGCCAGCGTCAGGATGCGGTTTCCCGGCTGCTTCGCCCAAAGCAAAGCCGCCTCGATCTGGGCGGCCTTCGCGTCTGCTGCTGCAAAAAACGGCTCGGCCTTTGCGCCAAGCACCGCTTCCACGGCAACCCGGCCCGCCGAGAAAATCCGCTCGGGCAGGCCGAATGCCTTCAGGAGTTTCCTTTGGCTCTCCCGGCCGATGCCGGGAATCAGGGTGAGCCGCAGCCAGGCGGCCAGACCCTGATCCTCTTCCGGCTGCGCCAAGGTCAGGGATTCTTGACGCTGTCGCCCAACGTGATTGGTCGTTCCGATTCCATGACCAAAGCGTAGGCGACATGATCGAAGACCCGGAACACGAAAGCGATGCCATAGCGCAATTCCGGCAGCTTGATGCTCTCGCCCTTATACACGGTGGAACGGTGTGTGAAGAGCCCCAGCACATGGCCTTTCTCGATGCCGTCCTGCGCGCCCAAATTGATGGCGATGACCGAATCCTTGCCGCCGGAACTCACGCCGCCATGCACGGAGACGATGACGCCATCAATATCCTGCGTCACGGTGTGCGGCATGTAGGGCGCCAGGCTGGGTTCCTCCGCCGGGATGAGCAGGTTCCCCGGCTGGATTTCCTCCTTGGCGCTGACAACCTTCAGGATGGCGATCTCACCGCGTTGCGTGACTTCCGCCGTGCCCAGGAACACCGCCTCATAGGCCAGCACCTCGTTATTACGCGGATTCTTGATGGCGGTGCCCGGACGATAGACATGCCACTTGATCTCATCGGTCACGAGGCCCCGGACAAAGATATCGTCGCCATTTCCCGCCATCACGCGCGATTCTGGCGTACTGATGACGACTGGCGCGTTTTGCAGCTCGTTTTCCCCAACGATCAGGGGCTGCGAGATAAAGGGCGCGATGATGTGCACGGGAATGGAAGGAATTTCCTTCTCGACCGGCTCGGCATGCACTTCCGGCGTCAGGCGCTTGGCAATGCGCAGGCGAGGATCGCCGCCCGAGAGATCAAGCACGATCACATTGCCCGGATAGATGCGGTGCGGATTCTTGATCTGAGGCTTGTTGAGACCCCAGATCTCGGGCCAGCGCCAAGGCTTTTCCAGGAAACGCCCGGCGATATCCCAGAGCGTGTCGCCCTTGACGACCACATAGGTGGTCGGAGCGTTCGGCGCCAGCTTGAGCGGGTCGGTTGCGGGTTCGGCTGCAATGGCGGCACTGGAAATGGCAGCCGCCACAGCCAGAAGAAGGGTGGATATAATACGGGACATGAACAATTCCTCGCTGACCGTGAAACATACAATGCCCCCAAGTTCCCAGGAAACAGCGCGAGAACCACCAGGAGCGCCACATGACGTTACAATGCTAGAATATTTCGAGATTTTGCCCGTAATAACCTGATTAAGCAAGCATTTGTTATGGCTATCCTGCCCATCCTGCACTACCCCGATGCGCGTCTCAAGACGGTCGCAAAGCCTGTAACCCGCGTCGATGCAGGCATTCGCGCCCTCGTGACCGACATGGCCGAGACCATGTACGCCGCTCCCGGCATTGGCTTGGCTGCAACACAGGTCGATGTACACCAGCAGGTGGTCGTGATCGATCTCTCCGAAACCCACGATCAGCTCCTGATCCTCATCAACCCGCGGATCCTCGCAAGGGACGGGCTTTCCGTGCAGGAAGAAGGCTGCCTTTCCGTGCCTGGCATCTACGAGAAGGTCGAGCGGGCGGCCACGGTGCGCGCCGAATACCTGGATCTCGAAGGCAAGGCCCAGAGCCTGGAGGCGGAGGGCTTGCTGGCCGTCTGCATCCAGCATGAGATCGATCACCTGCAAGGCAAGGTCTTCGTGGAACGCCTCTCGCGCCTGAAACAAATGCGCATCCGGGACAAGATCGCCAAAAAGGCCAACGACAAGGACCAGGCATGAAACTTCTCTTTGCCGGTACGCCGGAATTCGCCGCCACCGCGCTTGCCGCCCTGCTTGCGGCGGGGCATGAGATTCCCCTCTCCCTGACACAGCCAGACCGTCCGGCGGGCCGCGGCATGCGCCTGCAAGCTTCGCCCGTCAAGGTGTTGTCGATACGCAACAATCTGCCGGTCTCGCAGCCCCTTTCCCTCCGGAACGCGCCCGACCTCGCGGCGGAACTTGCCAGTTTCGGGGCCGAAGCCATGATCGTGGCTGCCTATGGCCTCATCCTGCCGCCGGAGATTCTCGCGCTCTTTCCTTTGGGCTGCATCAACATCCATGCCTCCCTGTTGCCGCGCTGGCGCGGCGCGGCGCCGATCCAGCGCGCCATTCTGGCGGGCGACACGGAAACCGGAATTTCCATCATGCGCATGGAAGCCGGGCTGGATACCGGCCCGGTGCTCGCCCAGCGCCGCATCGCCATCGCCGCCGACGAGACTGCCGCAAGCCTGCATGACCGTCTGGCCGCCCTGGGCGCGGCCCTGTTGCTGGAAACCCTGCCGCGCCTTGCGGAGGCTGGCGCGGTGCAGCCGGAAACCGGCGCGACCTACGCCGCCCGGATCGACAAGGCCGAAGCGAAGATCGATTGGCGGGCAGACGCCCGCGAACTGGAACGGAAAATCCGCGCCTTCAATCCCTTTCCCGCAGCACAGACCCGCCTTGACGGTGCGCCACTGAAAATCTGGCGCGCCCGCGTTTTCCCCGAGGCAACCGGAAGCCAAACACCGGGGATGGTGCTGGCAAGCAGGGAGACGGGCTTGCTGGTCGCCTGCGGTACAGGGGCGCTCCTCCTGGAGGAACTGCAAGGCGCGGGTGGAAAACGCCTCGCTGCCCCCGATTTTCTGCGCGGACACACCATCGCGCCGGGGAAAATTTTGGGTTGAGTCCTGCGGACGGCAGCTTGTTCCCGGAAACGAAGGCGGGAAGACCGGTCCCTTGGCGCACAGGGCATGGAATGGTGCATGTTCCGAGAGAAACGGAGCGTTTTCCACCGAGAAAAATGATCGTATCCCGGACGATTCGATCCTGGCGGAAATAGAGGAAGCGTTGCGACAGATGCGCGGTGTACCGCAATGCGATTGTGCCGGGAACGTTTCAAGCATCGGCATCCGGCGTGGCGTTGGGAGCGGGATGTCCGATGCCCGCATGGGCAAGGATGCGCATGATGCGTTTTGTCGCGCCGCGATGACGCGCGGCGAACGCGAGACCAGCGTGGCGCATGGCTTCCCGGGCGGCAGGGGCGGCGGCAAGTTCCCGCAGCGCCTCCAGCAGGGCGTCGGCGTCGGCAATCCGGCGCGCCGCGCCTTGGGAAATGGCGCTCTGGCTTGCTTCGGCGAAGTTGAACGTGTGGGGGCCAACGAGCGCCGGACAGCCACAGGCGGCGGCCTCGATCAGGTTTTGTCCGCCCAGGGGCAGGAGGCTGCCGCCAATGAAGGCAACATCGGCAAGCCGATAGTAGGCGGGCATCTCCCCCATGCTGTCCCCCAGCCAGACCGCGTTTTCCGGCTCCGGCAATCCCTGGCTGCGACGCTGGCAGGAAAAGCCCTGGGCGCGGATTGCCCCGGCAACGGCCAGGAAGCGTTCCGGATGGCGCGGCACGAGCACGAGCAGGATTTCTGGATGATGCAGGTGCAGGCGGCGCAGGATATCCAGGAGCAAATCCTCCTCTCCCGCCCGTGTGCTCGCCGCCAGCCAGACAAAACGCGCCCCGACATGCGCGCGCCAGGCATCGCCCAAGTCGAGGAGCGCTGCGTCCGGGGCAACGTCAAACTTGAGATTGCCACACACTGTGACCCGCTGCGCGCCCAGGGCCATGAGGCGGCGGGCGTCCGAGCGCGTCTGGGCGGCAACGGCGGCAAGACTTGCCAGCGCCGGGCGCGTGAGCGCCCCGAAGCGGGCATAGCCCCGCGCCGAACGTCGGGAAAGGCGGGCGTTGACTAGGAACATCGGCAAATGGCGGCGGCGGGCGGCAAACATCAGGTTGGGCCAGATTTCCGTTTCCATCAGGATGCCCGCGGCTGGTCGGAAGTGATCGAGGAAGCGAGCCACCGCGCCCGGAACATCGTAGGGTAAATAGAGCCGCTGGATGCGCGGATCATCGCCGTACAGGAGCCGGGCCGTCTCCCGCCCGGTGGGCGTCATCGCCGTGAGGAGCAGGCGGCACTCCGGCAGGGCGGCGAGCAGCGCCCGCACGAGCGGTTCGGCGGCGCGGGTCTCGCCCACGGAAACGGCATGCAGCCAGATGCGCGGCGCGGCAGGAGGCGAGGCCGGATCACAGGAAGAACGGGAATAAAATCCCCAACGCTCGCCCCAGTGGCGCAGGTAGGCAGGCTGGCGCATGCCGCGCCACAAAAGCCGCAGGCATACCCACGGCGTTGCCAGACAGAGGCAAACAACATAGCAAATCCGCGCCATGCCTGCGCACGATGGGCGGCTTTTGCGTTCTGCGCTCATGAGTTGGCCCCCGCGCTCCCCGGCGCGGACGGGTTCGCCAGCAAGGGTTCGAGTTCCTGCAACACGGCCTCGACCGTGGGCATGCGCGTCCTGCCGCCCAGGTTTCGGTGCCAGGAAGCGCCCAGGACGCCGGTCAGGCCGGGATCAGTCGCGGTATAGAGAGCGAGGGTTGGCGTCCGCATGGCGACGGCCAGATGCGTAAGTCCCGTATCCACGCCCACGACCAGCCGCGCGCAAAAGAGCAAATCCGCAAGCGCGGCAAGCGACATGGGCGGCACGGCCTGCGCTCCGGAAATCTGCTCGGCCAGCCTGCGGGCGCGTTGCCGTTCCCGGAAACTGCCGCCGGGAAAGAGCGGCACAAGCCCGCGCCGCGCCAGCGCCCGGCCCAACGCCACCCAGTTTTCCTCCGGCCAGAGCTTGTCATCGCGGCTGCTGGCGGTAAGGAGCACGGCGGAAGCCCCGCATCCCCGCGTCCGGCCCAGGGTGAGGCCGTAATCCGGCTCCGGCTCCGGCATGTGGCCCAGAGCCGCCGCCGCCAGACGACGATTGCGTTCCACGGCGTGCAAGTCCCTGGGGACGAAAAAAGCATCATCGTAGAAGCGGGCAGCCCAAGATTCGCGCGCGCATGCGGCGGAAAACCCGACCTTGCGTCCGCGCGTGGCATGGACGACCAAGGCGCTTTTCAGGAGGCCCTGTGTATCGAGCACGAGATCATAGGATTCCTCCGCCAGCCGCCGCCGCGTCGCCCGGATTTCCCGCCAGGTCGCCAAGGAAAGCGGTTTCCCGCGCCAGCGCCGGAAGGCGACGGGAATCACTGCGCGCACACCGGGATGCAGCCGGGGAATCCCCGCGAATCCCTCCTCCGCCACCCAATCGACCACCACACCAGGAAACGCCTTCTGCAAATCGCCAACCACCGGAAGATTGTGAATGACATCCCCCAGGGAAGAAGTCTTGACCAGCAAAACCCGGCGCGGAACAGACAAAACCGCGCCAGACGGGGAAGCGGAACCAGACATGGACATCAGGACACATCCGCGAAAAGGAAAAGGCGGCCTCGCAAAAGCGGGCATTCTAGCAATTCGGAGGGCGGGTGTCAGGAAACAATCATGTTTGCGCCAAGGCAACCACACTATATCCCTTTTGGTTCCTGCCTGCGACGCGGCGGCGTTATTTCTGTTTGTCTTCCTGTTTTGCGCAAACCTGCCCGACGAGTTCGGGTGGCCAGACAATTTCGCCCCTGGCGTTTTTCAAAACATCCTCCCCGCAAAGCGGATCCGCGAAAAGCACGGTTTGACCGTTTTGGTCGATGTACTTCCGTTCGCCATTCTCCGTGACAAGAGCCAGACTGTCGTTGCCAAAGCCGACAAAGGGCAATGCGTCCTCAAAGCCCGATGCGTTGTCGAAGCGCGGCGGGATGACGAACCTGCACTGCCGGTCAATATATCCCCATTTGCCGTTCTCCTGGACGGCAGCCAGGCCGTTGGCGGCAAAGCACCCCAGGTTGATGCTGTCAAAACGCGGGGGGATGACGAGATTTCCCTGTCGGTCAATGAATCCAAATTTCCACTTCTCCCTGACATAAGCAATACCGTCGTCATGAAAAAGACCTATGCGTTCAAAACGCGGCGGGATGACGAGCGTACCTTGCCGGTCAATACATCCCCATTTTTTCTTCACTTTGACGCAAGCCAGACCGTCGTCGCGAAAGTGCTCTGCGCCGTCGAAGCGCGGGGGGATGACGAAGCTGCCTTGCCGGTCAACAAATCCATATTTGCC
>JAISLJ010000218.1 GCA_031290955.1 Zoogloeaceae bacterium
GCTGGATGCGAGCGTGGCAGACGGCAATTCCCTCTCCCGCCAAGCGGGCGAGGGTGAGGATATGGCGCGTTCGCGCCGAATGGTGGATGTGGATTGCCACGGGCCTTCGGCCCTCGCAATGACGGGGATTTGAAGGTTTGGGGCGTTTCCGTGGGCGCTGATGTCATTGATGCGCGGAAGAAAGCGCAAGGCGTCCCAACTCTCGTCATTGCGAGGAGCGCAGCGACGCGGCAATCCACTTCCACGATTCGGCGCAAACGCGCCCACATCCTCACTCGCCCGTTTCGGAGCGCGGCGATTTCCGCACCGTTCCCCTCGCCCGCTTGGCGGGAGAGGGTGGCGCGAAGCGCCGGGTGAGGGAGTTGTTCCTTGCGGAGCGCAGCGACGGTAATTTTTTCCAAGCTTCCAGCAGAAATAACGCCCAAGGAAAGTATGCGGCGCTTCGCGCCGGAGGATGTACGCCCTCTATCGCCCCTGCCGGGCACTCTCTCCCGCCAAGCGGGAGAGAGGAAGGCAAGCGGCGGCGCGGACGGGAAGGGCATTGCGCAAATGAAGGCCAGTGGATTGCCGCGGGCCTTTGGCCCTCGCAATGACGAGGGTTGGATGCCTCGCGCTTCCTTCCTTTCCATGACGAAGCTTTGGCGGTTTGGCGCATTTCCGTGAGCGGGCGTTTCGCCATTGCGATCACGCTTCGCCTCGCAATGACGAGGTCCTGGCGGACGGCAATGAAAAACCCTGGGACCCGTCCGCCAAGACCAAGGGGTTCTTCACCAGCAGTTTGAGACGCTGCCGGTGGTGGCGCCTTTGGCGCCGGTGTGGGTAAGCGACAGAGTGCCACATTTGTCGGCGGTTTGGGAACCGGTGGGTACCGCCTTGAAGGTGAAGGTGGAATCCGTCAAGGGGTTGAGGGTGACGTCGTAGAAGGCTTTTGATCCTTCCGCCGGGCATTTTGTCGGCAGGGTCAGGCCGGTGCTGGAGTATTTGTTTAGCACGGAGTGTTTGCGTTCCATGAGGGTGGCGGCGGCCATCAGGGTGTTTTCGCAATCGGTCCGTCGGGTGCGCAGCAAGTATTGCTTGTAGGAAGGGATGGCGAGCGCGCCCAGCACGGCGATTATGCTCACAACCACCATGAGTTCAATCAGCGTGAAGCCGGTTTGTTTGTGCGTTTTCATCGTGGTGACTCCTGTTTGTTTTCTTCCGGGAAGCAAGTTTTCCTGTTCCCGGAAGAAAGAAGGTGATGCAAGTGGATGGAATCGCTGGAAAATCGCTCAGCGAATCTGTTGCCAGGATTGGCGACCGCTACTCAGCGGGCTATTGGCGATTTTCTGGATATTGCCGCCGCTATTCAGGCCATATTTGGAGAAATCCACCGGCGTGAAGCCAGAACCACTGCCGACTTTCCTGCCGTTGACCACTTGCCCCTGACCGGCGCCCTTGTAATCCTTCTGATTGAACGCGCCATCGTTGTTCAGGTCGAAAACGCTGTATTCGGTACGTTTGCCGCTGAAGGGTTCCACTTCCATCAGCCAGCCATCGACGCCGCCGGAGCAGGCGCTGCCAGTGGGGATCAAGGTGTTGAAAATGATGCGGTCTTCCCAGACGATGGGCGCGGAAATCAGGCGTTCGCCGTTGGGGTCCTTGCCTTCGGATTTCAGATCAATATAGAAGCCATCCTTGGTCTTGTAATCGACCGTGTTGTCGCTGACCACGCGATATTCCGCGTCGCCATCCAGGATGTACGCCATCGTTTGCGCAACCAGGTCCGCGCGCGTGATCTTGCTCTGGGAGTTGTCATCGCGGATGCCGTAGAAAGTCTGGATGGACATATCGGCGTTATCGCTGCGCACGAAGAAGCGTCCGGTGCCGACGTAGACCATGGTTGCGCCATCGGGATGCAGCATGGCCTGGGGTTTGCTGGTGATGGGCTGCTCCTTGCCTTTCGCGTCCTTGGCTTCCAGAAGGGGTTTTCCGGTGAGGGCGAGTTTCCAGGCGCTGGTGTCGCTGCCTTGCAGGTCGAATTTCCACAGGCGACCGCGCAAATCACCGGCATAGGCGGCGTCGGCGGTTCCGTCGCGGTTCAGGTCACCAGCAGGGGCGTGGATAAGCCGTTGCTGCCCGGCTCAGGGTCGTCGCTCAAGGCGGCTGGAATTTCCTTGATGAGCGCGCCGGTTGCCGCGTTGACAATGAAGAGGCTGGCTTTTTCGTCGCTGCTGTTATAACCGTTGCCGAACACGGCGGCCCAGCTTCCGTCATTCAGGCGGGCGATGGAAGCCTGGCCGATGGTGACGCCCAGGTTGCCAAATCCCGAGCTGGTCTCCGAAACTTCCCAGAGCACATTGGTATTGTCGAAGCTGGCCGGTGCCCGCGTTGAAGGCATGCAGCATGCCATCATTGGCGCCAACATAGACGACGCTGGCGCGTTGGTCGGAGGTGGTTCTGCGGTTGCTGTAGCTGCTCTTGTTTGCCTCCGGGATCGAAGCGTAATCGCCATAGCCATAATTGGCCTGTGCCGGCGGCCCCACATGCAGGGGCGCGGAATTGATGATATCGCCCATCTGCTTGCCGTTGCGGTTGCGGTAGGGGCCGGTTGGCGCTTCCTTGGCGGTGTTGCCGCGCAGGTATTCCAGCAGGTCCGCATTGCCCAATTGTTGTTTCTGTTCTGCGCCAATGCTGTTCCACGCAAAGCGAACGCCCTTCGCGGTCTTGGGGTCCCAGGTTTGGATATTGCGGATGCTGTGGGGGGAGAAATTCCGCGCTCCACTTGGGGGTGGTGGCCACGTTGCCATTACTGTCCAGGGAGAATGCTTGCAGGTTTCCGGACCAATCCGCGCTATTGAAGGTTGCCTGGAAAAGCTGGGTATCGGCGCGTAATTGTCGCGTTCCGCCTGATTCCATTCGACACGATTGTCATGGATGCGCAGGAAGCCCCAGCGGCGGGCGCGGTCAATGGCGATGAAGAGATTGTCGCATCCCGAACCCGCGCAATTGTGTGGACATTGCCGACAAGCGTCTGCCGGGAAAACCGTGTGCGTTATAATCACGTTTTCCCGCATCCTGTCATTTCATGACCAAATACGTCTTTGTCACAGGCGGCGTGGTGTCCTCGTTGGGGAAGGGCATTGCCGCCGCGTCGCTGGGGGCCATTCTTGAGTCTCGCGGCATCCGGGTCACGCACTTGAAGCTTGATCCCTACATCAATGTCGATCCGGGCACGATGTCGCCTTTCCAGCATGGGGAGGTGTTCGTCACCGAGGATGGCGCCGAAACCGATCTCGATCTGGGGCATTACGAGCGCTTTTCCAGCGTCAAGATGTCCCGGCGCAACAATTTCACCACGGGGCAGGTGTATGATTCCGTGCTGAAAAAGGAGCGGCGCGGCGATTATCTGGGCAAGACCGTGCAGGTGATCCCGCACATCACCGACGAGATCAAGCAGAAGATCAAGGCCGGGGCCGAGGGGGCCGATGTGGCGATCGTCGAGGTGGGCGGCACGGTGGGCGACATCGAATCCCTGCCCTTTCTCGAAGCCATCCGCCAGATGGGGCTGGAGGGCGGGCGCAACCATACCTGCTACATCCACCTCACCTTGCTGCCCTACATCCCGACTGCGGGCGAACTGAAAACGAAGCCGACGCAGCATTCGGTAAAGGAATTGCGCGGCATCGGCATCCAGCCCGATATCCTGCTCTGCCGTGCCGATCGCGCCATGCCCGTCGAGGAACGGCGCAAGATCGCGCTGTTCTGCAATGTGATGCCCGAGGCGGTGATCGAGTGCGTCGATGCGGATTCGATC
This sequence comes from Zoogloeaceae bacterium, assembly GCA_031290955.1. GTDB lineage: Bacteria > Pseudomonadota > Gammaproteobacteria > Burkholderiales > Rhodocyclaceae > Azovibrio. The sequence continues at coordinate 3,794 of JAISLJ010000218.1, forward strand.
TACAGGATTCCCGGCATGTTGCACGAGCAGATGATCGACGAGATTGTCTGCCACAAGCTCGCCATCCTGGCGCGCGCCGCCGACCTGTCGATCTGGAACAAGCTGATCGAGGCGCTTGAACACCCGAAGGCGACGGTCGACGTGGCCTTCGTGGGCAAATACGTCGATCTCATCGAATCCTACAAATCGCTGATCGAAGCGTTCAAGCACGCCGGGATGCACACGGGTGCGGCGGTGAACCTCCATTACATCGACGCCGAAAAGATCGAGGCGCAGGGCTGCGGCGCGCTCGAAGGCGTGGATGCCATCCTGGTGCCGGGCGGCTTCGGCAAGCGCGGCGCCGAAGGCATGATGCAGGCGATCCAGTACGCGCGTACGCGCAAGGTGCCGTATCTCGGCATTTGCCTGGGGATGCAGCTCGCGGTGATCGAATATGCGCGCAATGAGGTGGGGCTTGCCGATGCGCACAGCACCGAGCTGGCGCCGGATACGCCGCATCCGGTCGTGGCGCTGATTACCGAATGGGTAGACCGCGAAGGCCGGATCGAGCGGCGCGACGAACGTTCCAATCTCGGCGGCACCATGCGCCTGGGAGCGCAACGCTGCCCGGTCGTGCCCGGCACGCTGGCGGCGGAAATCTACGGCAAGGAAGTCAGCGAACGTCACCGGCATCGCTATGAAGTCAACAATTACTACGTTCCCCGCCTGGAAGCCGCCGGTTTGGTGATTTCGGCGCGTACGCCCAACGAGAACCTGCCCGAGATCATGGAATTGCCGCGGGATCGTCACCCGTGGTTCTTCGGCGTGCAGTTCCATCCCGAATTCACGTCCAACCCGCGGCACGGTCATCCCTTGTTTATCGCCTACATCCAGGCGGCGCTGGCGCGAAAGGCTGCCGACGGCGGCGAGCAGGCAGCCGTGGAAGAATGAAGAGGCAAAACCGTGGGCGTCAGCCAGCCCGTCGTCCGCGCGCCTGGCCCTGCCGCTTGCGGGCGAGCCGCCTTCCCCATGTTGGGCACAGGGTTTGTGCGTTGCAACATGCGCGCAACACTCCGGGGGCGCGAAGGACGGCGAAAACTGCTGTTTTCCACGCGGCGATGCTAGAGTAGCGTGGATTTCAGCCCCATCGCGGGATGAAACAACACCAAGGAGAAGGTTCAGGAGGCAGTTTCATCAAACCACTTCTCACTTTGAAAAGGAAAGCATGATGTTCAACGGTGCTGTTGGTGTGTTGCTGAAGACGCTCATCCGTCTTTACAACGTACTGCTCTCGATCCGGGGCGAAGCTGTAAACGAGCTTTGATTTTCCCTGTCCATTCCCGAACCTGCCCGGATGCCAAATCCCGGCAGGTTCTGTCTTGCGGTCTGCGGACGGCAATTTTCCTGGTTTCTTGCGGAAGCAAACCTATATGGCGATATGCTGTTTGAAGAGCCAGCGTTGTCGCGGGCGGGTTTGAAACCGCCCCCTGCGGTGACGAGGTTTGCGGGCGTTCCGTCATTGCGAGGGCCGAAGGCCCGTGGCAATCCATCGGCGGTGATTTGTGCGATGTCCTTTCCGTCCGCGCCGCCCTCTGCTTTTCTCTTCCCCGCTTGCAAGACAGGTGGAGCGTTGCTTTCTCTCCCCCGCTCGGCGGGGGAGAGTGCCCCGGCAGGCGAGAGAGCAACCGTGTTCGCAGTCAAGTATTTTGTGCGGTCAGTGTTGATGAAGTTTTTGGTCTATCGTCTTCTGGAATGTTCTCCTTTCTGCGCGGAACGCGCGAATATCGGGGAGGG
>JAISLJ010000219.1 GCA_031290955.1 Zoogloeaceae bacterium
CTCTTCCTGCACGAGCGTCCGCTTCATCTCAAGCCTCCTTGGAATTCCCAGGGAGATACTATGACGACCGGACAACTATCGCGCTACAAAGGTGGACAGATAGGAAGCTCGCTACACCCTGACAATTGCCGTCTGCCAAGACCCCAAGACCTCTGCTATCATAGTGGGTTTTTGGAAGGGATGCGCTGTTGTTGTCGCCTTGCGGCTTCCCTCCACGCCTGTGGCCGGGCGTATTCTCCAATACGGCGGGGAAGGGTTGCGTCTCTTCCATGCAAAATCATTCCCCGCATGAGGGGAAGTTTCCAATCGGAGTTTGTTCTCGATGAAATTTTCCGAATCCTGGTTGAGGACTCTTGTCAATCCTCCGGTTTCCAGCGAGGAACTGGCGCGCCTGCTCACGATGGCGGGGCTGGAGGTGGAGGCGCGTGAGCCGGTCGCGCCCGCGTTCCAGAACGTGGTGGCGGCGCAGGTGCTGGAGGTGGCGGGGCATCCCGATGCCGACCGCCTGCATGTGTGCCGGGTGGATACCGGCGCGGAAGCGCCCCGGCAGATCGTCTGCGGCGCGCCGAATGTCGCGGTCGGCCTGAAGGTTCCCTGCGCCTTGCCCGGCGCGGTCTTGCCCGGCGACCTGCGCATCCAGGCCGCGAAGCTGCGCGGCGTCGATTCCGCCGGGATGCTCTGTTCTGCGCGGGAACTGGGGATTTCCAGCGACGCTTCCGGCCTATTCGTCCTGCCGCCCGAAACGCCAACAGGTGAGGATATCCGCCGTTGCCTCGACCTGGACGACATCCTCTTCACATTGAAACTCACGCCCAACCGCGCCGATTGCCTCTCGCTTCTCGGCATCGCCCGCGAGGTCGCGGCGCTTACCGGCGCGTCCATCACCCTGCCGTCCGTGCCGTCCGTCACCGTGTGCGGCGCGGCGCGGCGCTTCGTCGCGCTGGATGCGCCCCAGGCGTGTCCGCGCTATTGTGGTCGGGTGATCGAGGCGGTCGACGCCCGCGCGCCAACGCCCGAATGGATGCGCCGTCGTCTGGAACGTTGCGGCATCCGCAGCATTTCCGCGTTGGTCGATGTGACCAACTACGTGCTCCTGGAACTGGGGCAGCCCTTGCACGCCTTCGATTACGCGCGGCTCTCCGGCAACCTGCATGTCCGCATGGCTAGGCCCGGCGAAACCTTGACGCTCCTGAACGAGCAACAGGTGGAATTTACCGCCGATGTGCTCGTGATTGCCGACGAGGCTCGGGCGCTGGCCATGGCGGGGATCATGGGCGGCACGGCAAGCGGCGTCACGCTGGAGACGCGGGATGTGTTCCTGGAATCCGCCTTCTTCGCGCCGGAGGCCATCGCCGGACGGGCGCGGCGCTACAATTTTTCCAGCGATGCCGCCCACCGCTACGAGCGCGGCGTGGATTTCGAGAACTGTCGCCTGGCTCTGGAACGGGCAAGCGCCCTGGTGCTGGAAATCTGCGGCGGCAAGGTCGGGCCGATTACCGAATCCGTCGCCAAACTTCCCGAGCGAGCGCCCGTGCGCCTGCGCCCTGCGCGTGTGGAACGGGTGCTGGGCGCGCCCATCGCAACGCAGGAGATTCGCGCCATCCTGGAACGGCAGGCTCTTGCCTTCACCGAGCGCGACGACGCCTTTCTGGTAACGCCGCCCAGCTATCGCTTCGATCTCGAAATCGAGGCGGACCTGATCGAGGAGGTCGCCCGCCTGCACGGCTACGAGAACATCTCCGCCGCCCCGGTGCAAGGACGGCTCGCCATGCGCGACGAGACGGAGACGGCGCGGCCCGCCTTTCGCGTGCGCCAGCTCCTCGCGGATCGCGGCTTTCAGGAGATCATCAGCTACGCCTTCGTGCCGGAAGTGTGGGAGACGGATTTCGCCGCCAACCATGATCCAGTCCGCTTGGCGAATCCCATCGCCAGCCAGTTGGCAGTGCTGCGTTCCAGCCTGTTCGGCGGTTTGGTGGCGACGCTCTCGACCAACCTGAAGCGCAAGCAGGGGCGTGTGCGCCTCTTCGAGCAGGGCCGTTGCTTTTTGCGCGACAAAAACGCGGGCAACACCAGCATGGTGCAAGGCTACCAACAACCACTGCGTCTGGCGGCGCTGGCCAGCGGCACGGCCATGCCCGAAGGCTGGGGACACGACGGTCGCGCCGTGGATTTCTTCGACCTGAAGGGCGAACTGGAAGCCTTGCTCGCCCCGGCGGAACTCACCTTCGAGCAGGCAACGCATCCGGCGCTGCATCCGGGACAGGCGGCGAACATCTATCGGGAAGGGGAGTGGATTGGCGTGATCGGCGCCTTGCATCCGAAATGGATGCGGAAATACGAGCTTTCCAGCGCCCCCGTCCTCTTCGAGATTGCCTTCGAGGCCGCCACCCGCGCCCGGCTGCCGACCTACTCCGAACCTTCCCGCTTCCAGGCCGCCACTCGTGACCGGGCCTTCGTGCTGGACGCGCACATCCCCGCGCAGGAGATCCTGGCAGGCATGCGCGCGCATGCTCCGGCGCTTGTCACGGGCATCCAGCTCTTCGATGTCTATCAGGGGGAAGGCATCCCCGCAGGGAAAAAAAGCCTTGCTTTTCGTATAGTTATGCAAGATACTGGACGTACTTTGTTGGATGCGGAAATCGAATCCGCCATCAAACAGATCACCGCCTATCTGGAGCAGCGCCACGACGCCCGGCTGCGGACGTGACGCCAGGAAAGAATATCCCCTGGAGCAACGCGAAGACCATGACCTTGACCAAAGCTGAACTCGCGGATTTGTTGTACCAGCAAGTCGGCCTCAACAAGCGCGAAGCCAAGGATATGGTGGAAGCGTTCTTTGAGGAGATCCGTTGTGCTCTGGAGCGCGGCGAGAGCGTCAAGCTCACTGGCTTCGGCAATTTCCAGGCGCGGGACAAGCCCGAGCGCCCCGGACGCAACCCGAAGACCGGGGAGTCGATCCCCATCTCCGCCCGCCGTGTGGTGACATTCCACCCAAGCCCCATGCTGAAGTCTGCAATCGAGTCCGCGTTCTATGGAAGCGAGTCCTGACGAACGCCCGGAGGAAAAGGAGCCGCCGCTCCCGCCCATTCCGGCCAAACGTTATTTCACCATTGGCGAGGTCAGCGAACTTTGCGGCGTCAAGCCGCATGTGTTGCGCTACTGGGAACACGAATTCACGCAGCTGAAACCCATCAAGCGCCGCGGCAACCGCCGCTACTACCAGCATCACGAAGTGCTTCTGGTGCGACGCATCCGCGAGCTGCTCTACAGCGAAGGGTTTACCATCAGCGGCGCGCGCAACCATCTGGACAAGGTTCTTCTGGAAGCCATGGAACCCGCCAGCAATACTGAATTGACATTCGTCCATGTCAAGGAAGAACTGAAGGCGATCATGAAGTTGCTGGAGTAGGGCGCTTCGGTTTCCACGTGAAGACGGAAGGTTGGGCTACGCTTGCTGTCCCCGATTTTCCCATGCCTATTTTCCAGCCGATATTCCGGAGCGCAACCGCTGGGCAATCTGGTTGGCTTCAGCGTGGCTCATGTGTCCCCCGGTAATTTGCAAGTCACCTCCGCAAACTTCGGCGCGGATGAACGGCGCGACCGCCACTTTGCCTTTCCCTTCTTCGATGAACAGAATCGCGGCGCGTTTGCCGATGTTCTGGCGCGTGAGTGCGCAGAAGATACGTTGGCCTTCGGCGTTCAGACTGAGGTGTATTGCGAATTGATACTCCTGGTTGAACGCCAATTGCGCGTCTTGCAAATGCGCGCTGGAGATTTCCACCTGCTTTTTGAGCAGCAGTGGCGGGAGAAGATCATTCCCGCGGTATAACTCGCGATCGTCAGGCACGGCGCCAGCGAGCGCGCTTTCCAGAGCCTCCGGCGTATCGTCAACCATGCGGATTTCGAGAATGATCGCGCGGCTTTCGGGGGCAGTGGTACGGGTTGCGCGCTCCGGTTCTGCGCAAGCGGTCAGGATTGCGGCAATTGCAGCGATGAAAATATGTTTTTGCATGATGCTCCTTTTTCGCTCCTTCGGGCAGAAACGCCAGCAAAGCGCCAATGGACGCCATGCTACAATATCTTCATCATGCTTTCCCGGTTTTCCTGGTTCCCCGATGGCTGCATTTAACGCGGTGGTCAGCGACACGGTGACGAGCACAACACGCTGGTGCTGAAGGAAATCCCCGCTGACCAAGGTAACTGGCTATGCCCAACGGGGGGCGAGAAGCCTTCCCAACACCATCACTGCCGCCCGAAGGGCGCAATTGCCGTCTGCCAAGACCTGCCAAGACCGGGAATGGGGCTGGATCGCGTAGAATTGCCATTTTTGGATTCAGGTCTTGCCCATGTCGTCCCGATTTGTTCATCTGCGCGCCCATAGTGAGTTTTCCATCGACGATGGCATCCTGCGTGTGCGCGATGCCGTAACGCAGGCCGGGGCGGAAGGTATGCCGGCGCTGGCCCTGACCGATTCCATGAATCTCTTCGGCCTCGTGAAGTTCTACAAGGCTGCGCGCGAAAATGGCGTGAAACCCATTGCCGGGGCGGATTGCTGGATCACCAACCCGGAAGACCCGAACACGCCGCATCGCCTCCTGTTGCTCGTCCGGCAGCAGAAGGGCTACCTGCAACTCTCCGAAATGCTGACCCGCGCCTATACCGCGCCCAAGCGCCCGGAAAAGGCGCAGATTCATCCGGACTGGTTCCGGGAGGTCGGCGCCGACGGCTTGATCGCGCTCTCCGGGGCGGAGGCCGGGGATGTGGGCGAGGCGATTCGCCTGGGCAATCTTTCTTTGGCCCGCGCCCGCGCGGAAGCCTGGCTGCAGCGCTTTCCGGAAGCCTTCTATCTGGAAGTGCAACGCTACGGGCAAAAGGGCGCGGCGGCGTTCGTGGAAGCCACAGCGCATCTGGCGGGCATCTCCTCCATTCCCCTGGTCGCCACGCATCCGGTGCAGTTCCTGACGCGGGAGGATTTTCGCGCCCACGAGGCGCGGGTGTGCATCGCCGAGGGACACACGCTGGGCAGCCCGCGGCGGCCGCGTGTCTTTACCGAGGAGCAGTATTTCAAGAGTTCGGCGGAGATGACCGAACGCTTCGCCGACCTGCCCGAAGCCCTGGAAAATTCGCTGGAGATCGCGCAACGCTGCAATCTCGAACTGACGCTGGGACAGAACTTCCTGCCCCGCTTCCCGACGCCGGAGGGCATGAGCCTTGAAGACTATCTGACCCAGGAAGCCCGAACAGGCCTTGAGCGCCGTCTGGCCCGGCTTTTTCCGGAAGAAGGGGAGCGCGCCCGCCGCAAGCCGGAGTACGAGGCGCGGCTGGAAACGGAACTGGCCACCATCATCCAGATGGGTTTTCCCGGCTACTTTCTCATCGTGGCGGATTTCATCAACTGGGGGAAGGCGAACGGCGTGCCGGTGGGACCGGGACGTGGTTCCGGCGCGGGATCGCTCGTCGCCTTCTGTCTTGGCATCACCGATCTCGATCCGCTCCCCTATGCGCTCCTCTTTGAGCGCTTCCTGAATCCGGAGCGGGTCTCCATGCCCGACTTCGACATCGATTTCTGCCAGGACAACCGTGGCCGGGTAATCGAATACGTGCGCGCCCGCTACGGCGCGGATGCCGTCTCGCAGATCGTCACCTTCGGCACCATGTCTTCCAAGGCGGTGATCCGCGATGTGGGCCGGGTGCTTGACCTGCCCTATTCGCTTTGCGACCGGCTCTCGAAACTGATCCCGGTGGAACAGAACAAGCCGCTCTCCCTGACCGAGGCCCTGAAGAAAGAGCCTGCCTTGCAGGAGATGATGGAAGACCCGCAAGATGGCGAATCCGTGCGCGAACTCTTCGACCTCGCCCTGCGCCTGGAAGACCTGACGCGCAACGTCGGCATGCACGCGGGCGGTGTGCTGATCGCGCCGGGACGCATCACCGATTTCTGCCCCATCTACCAGGCCAGCGGCAACGACGCCGCGCCGGTCTCCCAGTTCGACAAGGATGACGTGGAGAAGATCGGCCTCGTGAAGTTCGACTTCCTGGGCCTCCGTAACCTCACCATCATCCGGCTCGCCCTCGATTACGTGGAGCGACTGACCGGCAACTGCCCCGACCTCGCCACGCTGGGGCTGGACGATCCGGCGGCCTACCGCATCCTGAAGGAGGCCAACACCACCGCCATCTTCCAGCTTGAATCGGAAGGCATGAAGAAGCTTTTGAAGAAACTGGAGCCGGATTGCTTCGAGGACATTATCGCCGTCCTTGCCCTGTATCGTCCGGGGCCGCTCGGTTCCGGCATGGTCGATGACTTCATCCTGCGCAAGAAGGGACGCCAGAAGATCGACTATTTCCACGACGATCTCAGGAACTGCCTTGCCCCGACCTATGGCGTCATCGTCTATCAGGAACAGGTGATGCAAATCTCCCAGATCATCGGCGGCTACACCCTGGGCGGGGCCGATCTCCTGCGGCGGGCGATGGGCAAGAAGAAGCCGGAGGAAATGGCCCGGCACCGGACGACGATCGCCGAAGGCGCAAAGCGGCAAGGCTATGATCCCCGGCTTGCCGAACAGTTGTTCGACCTGATGACGAAGTTTGCCGAATACGGCTTCAACAAGTCGCACACCGCCGCCTACGCCGTCATCACCTACCAGACCGCCTGGCTGAAGGCCCATCACTGCGCGGCCTTCATGGCGGCCACCCTTTCTTCAGACATGGACGACACCGACGCGATCAAGATTTTCCGCGACGATGCGCTCCTGAACGGCATGCATATCCTGGGGCCGGACATCAACGCCTCGGCCTTCGCTTTCGAGCCGGTGGATTCCAGCACCATCCGCTACGGCCTGGGCGCGGTGAAGGGCGTGGGCGAGCAGGCGGTGCGGCTCATCCTTGCGGAGCGGCAAAAGGCGGGGCCGTACCGCGATCTTTTCGATTTCTGTGTGCGCGTGGACAAGCGCCAGGTGAATCGCCGCGCCATCGAATCGCTGGTGCGCGCCGGGGCTTTCGACGCGCTGGACCCGGATCGCGCCAAGCTCCTCGCCTCCGTGGGCATTGCCATTGAGGCGGCGGATCAGGCCGAGCGCCATGCCCAGCAGACGAGCCTTTTCGATGCCCTCTCCGATCCCGCCCTGCACGCCCCGCAATATGTATGCGTCCCGCCCTGGAGCGACCGGGAACGGCTGCTGCACGAAAAAGAGGCGCTGGGTTTCTTCTTCTCCGGTCATCCTTTCGACAGCTATCGCAAGGTGTGCGCGCGCTTCGTGCGGGGATCGCTGAAAAGCCTGGAAGTCTCCCGCGAGACAACCCTGCTCGTGGGCATCGTCGCTGGCTTGCGCACACAACTGACGCGCCGTGGCAAACGACTCATCGTGCAATTGGACGACGGCAACGCCCAAGTGGAAGTGAGTGTTTTCGGTGATCTCGATGAAGCCGGACGCGCCAAGGCGGTGATGGACGAAATCCTGTTTGTGGAGGGTCGGGTGAGCCACGACGAATTCAGCGACAGCCTGCGGGTGACGGCGGAACGGCTCCTGACCCTGGGTGAAGTGCGTAGTCGCTTCGCCCGCCACTTGGCGCTCGACCTGAACGGCCTTGCCGACGCCAGCCGCCTGAAGACGCTGCTCTCTGCCTTTTCCGGCGCGACCGCCGTGCGCCTGCGCTACCGCAACGACCACGCCCGCTGCGAACTCGCCCTGAGCGCGGAATACCGCGTCAGCCTGGAAGACGCCCTCCTCGCAGAACTACGCGACTGGCTCAACCCGGAAAACGTGGAAATCATCTACGCCTGAAAAGGGAAAGAGATTTACCGTCCGCAAAATTGCTGTCCGCAGGACCAGATTTGCCAGTGTTTTGGAGCGATGTTCTGGAAGGTTTGTCGGTAGCGGGGCGCGTTTTTATCTTCGCCGGTTACGTCGCGGATGTAAATGGCGAGGACTTGTCCGGGGCGTTTGCGGGTGAAATCGGCGTAGATTTCCGGGTCGCTTTCGCCGGAATCGCCGATCAGGATGAATTTGCGTTTGGGAAAGCGCGCCGCGAGATGTTCCAGGATTTCTGTCTTGTGTGCCCGGCTATCTTCGGAATCGGCATACAGGGTGCGCCAGGCCGTGGATTCGCGCAGGTACAGATTGCCCGTCGGGAAACCCTGTTCCCGCAGGAATTCCGACAGGACCGGATGCAATTGCAGGGGCGAGGCGGAAAGATAATGGAAGAAGATACCGGGTTCGTCCCGGGCCATTTTCCGATACCAATCCGCCGCGCCCGGAACGGCTTGAAACGGCTCCCAAAAAGTATTGCGCAGCAAGGCTTTCTTGTCGCGGACATTGGAATGCTTGATCGTATCGTCAATATCGCTGACAACGAAAACGCCCTCCTCCGGCAAAATCCATGCGTGGCCTTCCAGACCATGCAAGGCATGACCCGGCGCTTCCAGCGCATAGGCAATGTGACCAATGCCATCGTCGCGCCATTGCGCCCGATTGTGGTCGAGGCGGATTTTCCCATGCGTTCGTCCGGAAGGATCGGTTGCGGGGAGCATCAGCACCTGGTCTCCGATGCGCGCGTGAATGATTTCGCCGCGCTCGGAATCCGCATGGAAATAACGCGCCCTTTTTGCAAACAAGGCCTGGCGTGCCGGAGATTGTTGGTCGGGATCGATTCCCAGATACGAATTCAGTGCCGAATCCAGAACGCGCCGCCGTTCTTCCTGAAAAACCCATGCCTCGATCGGGACGGTAATCGAGCCATCGTCCTCTTCCTTGGCAATGGTCGGGAAAAACAATACCGATTCGTCCGCGTCCAGTGTGCCTTGCGCTGCTGCCCACCATGGATGCAGCAACAACAGGAAGCATCCTCCGAGGAAGCATTTCCGCATTCGCTGCCCCGGTTTCAGGAAAAAGCCCGGCAGTGGCAGGAGGAATTCAAGGTTCATGGGCATGTTTCGTCGAGAATACAAAAATACAAAAGACGCGCCGACGCATCCCGAAAAGGATTTGAAAAGCGCGCAAGGGAATGAACGCAGGCGCTTGCCTTCCCCTCCCACGCTTGGGCGGCAAGGGTGTCGCGGTAGCGACAGGAGAAGGCGTCCACACTCTCCGGCGCGAAGCGCCACATATTTTGTCATTGCGAGGCGCGTAGCGCCGTGGCAATCCACACGCCGTACAACCGCGCAGAGAAACGCCGATGGATTGCCACGGGCCTTCGGCCCTCGCAATGACGAAATTTTGGCGGTTTGCGACATTTCCGTAGGCGCTTGCCTCGTTATTGCGGATGATTCCCAAAGTAGGGGCGGCATCCAGCCGCCCTTTCCTCCACAGGGCGGCTGGAGGCAGCCCCCACTTTATCGTCATTGCGAGGAGTGTAGCGACGCGGCAATCCACTGGCTTTCATTTGTGGGATGCCCTTCCCGCCCGCGCCGCCGTCTGCTTCTCTCTCCCCCGCCCGGCGGGGGAGAGTGCCCCGGCAGGGGCGAGAGAGGGAGCGCACCCTCCGGCGCGAAGCGCCGCATGCTTTTCTTTGGGCGTCTGCTCTGCTGGAACGATAGAAGAAATTACCGTCGCTTCGCTCCGCAGGAAGAACTCCCTCTCCCGGCCCTTCGGGCCACCCTCTCCCCCCAAGGGGGCGAGGGGATGGATATGGGCGCGTTCGCGCCGAATCGTGGAGGTGGATTGCCACGGCGCTACGCGCCTCGCAATGACAAACCAAGGGGATTGGCGCAAAGCGGTGGCGTCTTCAATCCCGCATGTGGCGCGCGGGCATTCGTTGCAGCGAGGTCAGGAGCGCGACCAGTTTCTTGCGCATTTCCCGACGATCCACGATCATGTCGAGCGCGCCTTTCTCAAGCAGGAATTCGGAACTCTGGAAGCCTTCCGGCAAGGTTTCACGCACGGTCTGCTCGATGACGCGCGGCCCGGCAAAACCGACCAGCGCGCCCGGTTCGGCCATCACGATGTCGCCCATAAAGGCGAAGGAGGCGGAAACGCCGCCCATCGTCGGGTCGGTGAGGATGGAAATGAACGGCAGGCGCTTTTCCGCAAGCCGGGTCAGCGCCGCCGTGGTCTTGGCCATCTGCATGAGGGAGAACAATCCTTCCTGCATGCGCGCGCCGCCGGAAGCCGTGACGCAGAGAAAGGGAACGCCTTCCTCCACCGCAGCACCCACGCCGCGTATAAAACGCTCGCCCAGGACGGAACCCATGGAGCCGCCCATGAAGCCGAATTCAAAAGAGGCCGCGACCACGGCAAGCCCCTCGATGCTGCCCTGCATGACCACCAGCGCGTCGGTTTCGCCGGAGTTTTCGCGGGCTTCCGTGAGCCGCGCCGGATAGGTCTTGCTATCCTGGAATTTCAGGCTGTCGATGGGCAGCACTTCGGCGGCGATCTCGCGGCGGCCTTCCGCATCCAGCAGGAGAGCCAGCCGCTGCCGCGCCTTCAGGCGATGGTGGTAGCCGCATTTGGGACAGACCTGGAGATTCGTCTCCAGATCGGTGACATACAGCACCGCCTCGCAGGCCGGACATTTGTGCCACAG
>JAISLJ010000220.1 GCA_031290955.1 Zoogloeaceae bacterium
TAAAAAACCAGCGCCGCCAGACCGTTATTTCCCGGATTACCCGCAAGTACCGAGCCGCCGATTTCAGGAAACGAGTGCTTGGCGCCTACGAACATCGTTGCGCGTTCTGCGGTGTCCAGTTGGAATTAATTGATGCGGCGCATATCATCCCTGTAGCCGCGTCCACAAGCACGGATGAAACCCAAAACGGAATCGCGCTATGCAAACTGCACCATGCAGCCTTTGATCGAAACCTTTTGTCATTTGACGGAAAATACAAGATCGAAATCAGCGATGCAGAAATCGCAAGATTGGCAAGCGAGAATCTTGCGGGCGGCCTGGAAGCGTTCAAGCAACATCTGAAAACCGCGATCATTCTGCCCAATGATCGGCGCGATTATCCTCTGCCGCAATATATCGCTGAAGCCCGACAGGTGCGGCATTGGAAATAAGGGGGAGCGATCTTGCTTTCCAACATTCATTATGCAATTCACAGGAGAAAACCATGAGTTCTGTCGTTGATGTCATCGCCCGCGAGATTCTGGATTCCCGCGGCAATCCCACCGTCGAGGCCGATGTGCTGCTCGAATCCGGTGTCATGGGACGCGCCGCCGTGCCTTCCGGGGCCTCCACCGGCTCACGCGAAGCCATCGAGTTGCGCGACGGCGACCCGGCGCGTTATCTCGGAAAAGGCGTCCTGAAGGCAGTCGAGCACATCAATACCGAGATTTCGGAGGCCGTGGTCGGGCTGGACGCGCAGGAGCAGACTTTCATCGACCGCGCCCTGATCGATCTCGACGGCACGGAAAACAAATCCCGTCTGGGCGCGAACGCCACGCTGGCCGTCTCAATGGCCGTGGCCAAGGCCGCAGCTGAGGAATCGGGCCTGCCGCTCTACCGTTATTTTGGCGGCATGGGGCCGATGCAGATGCCCGTTCCCATGATGAACATCATCAATGGCGGCGCGCACGCCAACAACAGCCTGGATCTCCAGGAATTCATGATCCTGCCCGTCGGCGCAACGACATTCCGCGACGCGCTGCGCGCCGGGGCGGAAGTCTTCCACGCGCTGAAAAAACTGCTGGACGCGAAAGGCTTTTCCACCGCCGTGGGCGACGAAGGCGGCTTCGCGCCCAGCCTGGGCAGCCACGCCGAGGCCATCCAGTTCATCCTGCGCGCCATCGAGTCCGCCGGTTATGTTCCCGGCAAGGATATCCTGATCGCGCTCGATTGCGCCGCCTCCGAATTCTACAAGGATGGCAAATATCGCCTGTCCGGCGAAAATCTGGAACTCTCCGCGCCGCAACTCGTCGATTATCTCGAAACCTTGGCACGTCAGTTTCCCATCATCTCCATTGAGGACGGTATGGCCGAAGACGATTGGGAAGGCTGGAAGCTGCTCACCGAGCATTTGGGCAGGAAGCTCCAGATCGTCGGTGACGACCTGTTCGTGACCAATACCCGCATCCTGAAGGAAGGCATCCGCAAGGGCATCGCCAATTCCATCCTGGTCAAGATCAACCAGATCGGCACCCTCAGCGAAACCTTCGCTGTGGTGGAAATGGCCAAGCGCGCCGGCTATACCGCCGTGATCTCGCACCGCTCGGGCGAAACCGAAGACAATACAATCGCCGACATCGCCGTGGGCCTGAACGCCGGGCAGATCAAGACGGGTTCCCTTTCCCGCTCGGATCGCATTGCCAAATACAACCAGTTGTTGCGCATCGAGGAGGATTTGGGAGACGCGGCCTCCTATCCCGGACGCGAGGCGTTCTACAACCTGCGCTGAAGTGCTATGCTCGCACGGTTCCTGTTCCGGGAAGCCGTCCTCTGGCGACCAATCCCGGAACGCGCCGAAAACGATCAAGAGGAAAAGCAACGGTCATGCGCTGGTTTACAATGGGTCTCCTGACGATCGTTGTCGGACTGCAATATCCGTTGTGGTTCGGGAAGGGAAGCTGGCTCAAGGTCTGGGAATACAACCGGCAACTGGGCCAGTACCAGGAGGCAACCCAAAGGCTGGAACAGCGCAACGCTGTCCTGGAAGCCGAGATCCGCGACCTGCGGCAAGGCTACGACGCCATCGAGGAACGCGCGCGCTTCGAACTAGGCATGGTGCGCCAAGGGGAACTCTTCGTCTCGACGATCCCGGTACAAAAAAGCGCGGAGAACAGGTGACGGGAATCAGAATTTTCCCGATCCCTGAAACCTGATCCCCGAAGCCTGACACCTATGCCCGGACTTTCCTTCCAAATCGGCATCTATGCGCCTGCGGGCGCGGTTCGTGATCTCTGGGCGCTTCAGCGTGCGGAAGCTTTCCTGAAAGCGGCGGGGCATGTGGTGTGCGTGGATTCCGCTGCCTGCAACCGGGCGGAACGCTTTGCCGGGAGCGATGCCGAACGCCTGGATGCCGTCACGCGGATGCGGGAGGATGCAAGGATTGAACTCGCGCTGGCCGCGCGCGGCGGCTATGGTTGGTCGCGCTTGCTCGACCAGCTTGATTACGCCGCGTTTGCCCATGATGCCACCTTCTGGCTCGGGCATTCCGATTTCACGGCCTTCCAATTGGCGCTGCTGGCGCGTGCCGGGCGCGTGACCTTCGCGGGGCCGATGGCCTGTTCCGACTTTGGCGCGCCCCAGGTCAGTTCCTTTACCTTCCAGCATTGCTTCGATCTCCTTGCCGCCATGCGCTCGGGAGATACAAGTGATGCTCATGCGTTTACCTGCCGCCTGGAATCCGCAGGCGCTTCCCGCACACTGGATGTAGAAGGAATCCTCTGGGGCGGCAATCTCACGATGGTGACGCACCTGCTTGGCACGCCCTATTTTCCTGAAATCGAAAACGGCATTCTCTTTCTTGAAGATGTGGGCGAGCATCCATACCGGATCGAGCGCATGCTGTACCAGCTTTTGTACAGCGGCGTGCTGGCGCGGCAGCAGGTGGTGCTCCTGGGCGCGTTCAGCGCCATCCGGCTCGTGGAGCATGATTGCGGCTATGACCTCGCCGCCGCCGTGCGCCACATCCGGGAGAAGAGCTGCGTTCCCTTCCTCAGCGGTCTGCCGTTTGGTCATGTGCGCGACAAACTGACCCTGCCCGTGGGCGCAATCTGCCGCCTGACCCTTGCCGACGATGGCGCGGCAACCCTGCGCTTTCGAATGCCTGCGGGAAAGCAGGCCGAAAGCATGCGCGAAGCCCGCAAGGACATTTCCTGACATATAAAATCCACTCAGGATGCAATGGGCGCGAAGGGGGGGTTGGCGTCGGCGCATTGGGCGCGGTGGCGCAGGGCGTGGTCGATCAGGACCAGCGCCAGCATGGCTTCGGCGATGGGCGTGGCGCGGATGCCGACGCAGGGATCGTGGCGGCCCTTGGTGACGACGGTTGTCGCCTGTCCCGCAAGATCGACGGAACGGCGCACAATGCGGATGCTGGAAGTCGGCTTGATCGCCAGATGCACGCGAATCTCCTGACCCGTCGATAAACCGCCAACGATTCCTCCGGCATGGTTGGAGAGAAAACCCTGCGGAGTCAGTTCGTCGCCGTGCTCGCTGCCTTTTTGCGTGACGACGGCGAAGCCATCACCGATTTCCACGCCCTTCACCGCATTGATGCCCATCATGGCATGGGCGATGTCCGCGTCCAGGCGATCGAACACCGGCGCGCCCCAGCCCGGCGGCAGGCCACGCGCGGTGACGGTGAGTTTCGCGCCGATGGAATCGCCGGATTCACGCAGCGCCCGCATGTATTCTTCCAGTTCCGCGACCTTGGTCGCATCCGGCGCGAAAAAGGGATTGTTCTGGATATCCTCCGCAGTGCGGAAGGGAATGTTGATTGGCCCCAAGGCGCTCATCCAGCCCAGAATCGTGATGCCGTGGCGCTCCTTCAGCCATTTCCGGGCGATGGCCCCCGCCGCCACACGCGCCGCCGTTTCCCGGGCGCTGGCGCGTCCGCCGCCCCGGTAATCCCGGAAGCCGTATTTCTGCGTGTAGCCATAGTCGGCATGTCCGGGTCGGAAGGTTTGCGCGAGGTTCTGGTAATCCCGGCTTTTCTGGTCCTGGTTCCGGATAAGCAGCGCAATGGGCGTCCCGGTGCTCTGCCCCTCAAAGACGCCCGAGAGAATCTCCACCGTGTCCGGCTCGCGCCGCTGCGTGACATGCGGGGAAGTTCCCGGCTTGCGCCGGTCGAGTTCGCGCTGGATTTCCTCCACGGAAAGCGGCAGCCCAGGCGGGCAGCCATCCACGATGCAGCCGATCGCGGCGCCGTGGGATTCGCCAAAGGAAGTCACCGTGAAAAGCCTGCCAAATGTGTTGCCGGACATGAGAACCCTTTTGAATCAATCCAGTAGAAAACGCCGCCCGCGCTGGTTTTTCGCGCGGGCGGTGATGGTAATTATACGCAAGCCGGTTGGGCCAGATGGACAAAAGTCATGCCGCCGCGGCGGGAATTGCGCGGGAATAGACCGGAGTCGCCTGGATGGGCAGGCCGGTGGGGCTGCCGTAATGCAGGTCGCGGGCGCATTCGTCCATGACAACGGCGAGCGCCGCGTAAGCGCCGCCCGGCTCCGGGGCCGCGCTGATGACCTTGCCGCTTTCCCCGGCCACCAGCGGGGAATGGAGCGGCTCGCCGGGAGTAAAAGGCTTCTTTCCTTGCAGGCGGTAGAGATGGCGTTTGACTTCGCCCTGGTACTGCGTCCGGGCAACGACCTCCTGCCCCGGATAGCAGCCTTTCTTGAAGCTGACGCCGCCTGCCTTGTCGAAATCCATCATCTGCGGCACGAAGGCTTCCGCCGTGGCATTGCCGATCCAGGGCAAGGCGTGGAGGATATCCAGCCAGCGCCAGGCCGGTTGTCCGGTGGGCGCGAGCGTGGCGCGCAGAGACTCCCATATCTGGGGAAGCAGTGTGCGCGCGGTCGAAAGGATGTAGCGACCATCCTGCAAGCGCAGGATCTGGGTGCGCGTGCGTTCCTGATGGGTGATGGAAAGCGGCGCTTCCGGCACATCGAACCCGGCGGCGGCAAGCGCCTTTGCCGCCGCCGGGCCGCACAGGCCCAGATGCCCGACCGTGGCGGCAAGGCTGGTGAGCTTCACCTTGGCGCGCAGGACATAGGTCTGCAAGCGTTCGAGCACGGCGGGAATCCGCTCGACGGGCAGGAGGAGGAAGAAATTTTCCTCTTGCCCGACCCAGGTCGCGGCGGTGATGAAATTGGCGAATATGCGCCCCTTCGGGGTGCACCAGGCGGAAAGCTGGGCTTCCTTGTCGCCCAGCGCCTTGATGTCGCTCGTGAATTGGGCGTGCAGATAGGCGCGCGCGTCGGCGCCATCCACCTTGATCATGCCCAAATGCAGGAGGGGAACGAGCGCCGAGCCGGTTATGGCGCGTTTCAGATCTTCCATTTCCGGCCCGAAGGAACTGATTTCCGTCAGGTCGGCATTGAAACGCACACCGGATGCGCCTAGGGTTTCCAGCCAACCGGGAGTACTCGGGGAATTCATCGTTACATACCTCTTGGGGAGTTTTGGGGGAGAATTGTTTTTTTCGGCTATTATAATGTCTCTGTCCGAAGTGGGCAGCTTCCTCATGTCAGATTGAATCGACCCTTCATACCCCGGTGCATGCAATGCGATTTTTCTCACGGCTTTTGGCATCTCTTGCGCTGATTCTTCTCCTCCTGGGCGGGGGCGGCTATTACGCCCTGTATCTCCGACCTGTCGCCATGCCGGAGGCGGGCGTGGAATTCCGGATTCCGCCGGGAACCGGCCCCAGGGGCATCGCCGCCATCCTGGCGCGCGCCGGAGCGCAGGTGCATCCGGAATGGTTCCTGCTGGCAACCCGTCTGGAGGGCCAGTCGGGCCGCCTGAAGGCGGGAACCTATCGTCTGGAGCCGGGCACTTCCCTCTCTGGTCTCGTGCGGCTCCTGGCTTCCGGCAAGGCCTTGCAGGTGGAAGTCCGCCTGATCGAGGGTTGGACTTTCCGCGCCTGGCGGCGGACGCTGGATGCGCATCCCGGTCTGGAACATGTCACAGCCCCCCTTTCCGAAGCCGAACTGATGGCGCGTCTGGGGCTGACCGGCGTTGCGCCGGAAGGTCTCTTCTTCCCGGATACCTATCGGGTGGACAAATATTCCAGCGATCTCGAACTTCTGGAGCGCGCCGCGCAGGCCATGCAAACCCATCTGGAACGGGAATGGGACAGGCGGGAGGCGAATTTGCCCTACCAGAACGCCTACGAAGCCCTGATCCTCGCTTCCATCGTCGAGAAGGAAACCGGGCTGGCGGCGGATCGCTCCCGCGTGGCAGGCGTGTTTGTCAATCGCCTGCGTCTGGGCATGCGCCTGCAAACCGACCCAACGGTGATCTACGGCCTGGGGACGCGCTTCGACGGCAACCTCCGCAAGGCGGATCTGCTGGCCGATACGCCCTACAACACCTACACGCGCATGGGCCTGCCGCCGACGCCGATTGCCATGCCCGGCCTTGATTCCCTGCGGGCGGCCCTGCATCCGGCGCAGACCGGCGCGCTCTATTTCGTGGCGCGGGGCGACGGCAGCAGCCAGTTTTCCGCGACGCTGGAAGAGCACAACCAGGCCGTGCAGCAGTACCAGCGCCGGGGCCGGGCTGTGGAAGGCGCGTCATGAATCGCGTTGCGCCGGGCCGCTTCCTCACCTTGGAAGGCATTGACGGCGCGGGAAAAAGCAGCCACATCGAATGGATTGCGGATTTTCTGCGCGCCCGCAAGCAGCAGGTCGTCACCAGTCGCGAGCCGGGCGGCACGCCGCTGGGCGAACGTCTGCGCGCCTGCCTGCTTTCCGAGGCCATGTCCCTGGAGGCGGAAATCCTGCTCCTCTTCGCCGCGCGCAGCGAGCATTTGTCCGCCGTGATCCGGCCTGCGCTCCAGCGCGGCGCGTGGGTGGTTTGCGACCGCTTTTCCGACGCAACATACGCCTACCAGGGCGGCGGGCGGCAATTCGATCCGGAGCGCATCCGCCGACTGGAAGAATGGGCGCAAGGCGATTTGCAAGCGGATCGGACCTTGCTTTTCGATGTGCCCTGCGCGGTGGCGCGGCAGCGCATCGAAGCCGCCGGACGCAGCCAGGATCGCTTCGAGGCGGAGAAAACCGTCTTTTTCGAGCGTGTGCGCGAAACCTATCTGGCACGGGCGCGCCGCGAACCCGAACGCTTCCGGATCATCGACGGAACGCGCCCCGTGGAAGAAATCCGCGCCCGCCTGGAAACCATCCTGCAAGAGGAACTCTCCCAATGAACACGCCGCATGAACCGGAAAAGGGAAATTGCCGTCCGCAGGATTGCCGTCCGCAGGATTGCCGTCCGCAGGATTGCCGTCCGCAGGACCGTGCGCAGGACTTGTATGCGCCGGTGTGGCGGCATTTGCTTGCCTGGCGCGCGCGGCTGCCGCATGCGCTTTTGTTTTCCGGGCCGCGCGGGCTGGGCAAGGTTGAGCTGGCGCTGGCCTTTGCCGGCGCCCTGCTGTGCGAATCGCCGACGCCGGAAGGTGAAGCCTGCGGTCGCTGCCTGGCTTGCCGCTGGTTTGCGCAGGGGAATCATCCGGATTTGCGCCTGTTGCTGCCCGAAGCCCTGCGCCTGAAGGAGGAAGACGAGGGCAAGGCCGCGAAGGAGGAAAAGAAGGGCCGCGCCGGACAGGAAATCACCATCGACCAGGTGCGGGCGCTGGATGATTTCCTTGCCGTGGGCACACACCGCCAGGGGCTGCGGATCATCCTCGCGCATCCGGCGGAAAACCTGAACCGCAACGCTGGGAACGCGCTCCTCAAGATGCTGGAAGAGCCGCCGCCGGAAACCCTGTTTCTTCTGGTTGCCCATGAGGCGATGCGCCTGCTGCCCACCTTGCGCAGCCGCTGCCAGGGTGTCCCGGTGCCGCTGCCCCTTCCGGAAGCGGGACGCGCTTTCCTGGAAGCCGCCGGGATCGGGGAAGCCGAAAGCTGGCTGGCGCTGGCGGGCGGCGCGCCCATGCTGGCCCGCGACCTTGCGCGGCGCGGCGCGGGCTGGATGGACGATCTTCTCCAGATTCTGGCGAAAGGCGGACGGCAGGAAGTCCTGGCGACGGCCATGCAGCTTGAAAAGACGCTGAAGGCCGTGAAGGGCGAGAATCCCTTGCCGCAACTGGTGGCCTGGGCGCAGAAATGGCTTGTCGACCTGAATCTTGCCGCCCGGAACCTGCCGATCCGCTTCTTCCTGCGCCACCGCGCCCGGATCACGACCCTGGCCCAGGAAAGCACGCCCTTGCGCCTGAGCCGCTTTTATCGTTCCCTCCTGCGACTGCGACGCGAAAGCGAGCACCCGCTGAACCTGCGGCTTTTCCTCGAACAATTCCTGTTTGAATACCGCGCCCTGTTCGTTCCCTAGAACCAGTTCAAAGTCTGGGCAGGTTCTATCACACCCGACTCACGGGGATTCCAAGTGGTATTCGATGGCGAGGATGAAGGAGAAGGGGTGTTGGCGCAGGGCTTCCGGGACGGGGGTGCGTTGCACGGCTTCGCGCAGCAGGACGAGGGCCGCTTCGTCCAGAAGGGGGTGGCCGGAAGCCTGTTCCACTTGCAGGCGGATGCGTCCCCCCGTGTTCGCGTCCAGGCGAATCTGGGCGATCCCCTCTTCCCGCCGTTCCCGGGCGAGCGCCGGGTAACGCTTGAAGGCCCGGGCGCTGCGTCCCAGGGCAATGCGGTAATCCCGCAGGGCGTCGCTCGCGGCGGCGGAGAGCGCCGGACGGGCATCCGCAGAACCGCCCTGCCCGGAATCACTGCGCCCGGCGGCAACATTCTTGTCCGGCGCGACATTTCCGGATTCCGGGCCGCTTTCTTCCGCTGGCGTTTCGCTTGCGGATGCGTGGCTCGGCGCTGCCGTGGTCGTTGCTTCGGCAGCCGTGGCGGCAGAAGCTTGCGCGTTGTTTGCCTCCGGCAGGGCGATTACGGATCGGGGCGCTTCTGGCGGGATTTCCGGCATTGGCGGGAATTCCCTTGCTTCCCGCGTGAATGCCTTTGGCGCGGGCGGCTGCGTCCTTGGCTTTGGCGGAATGGCGCTCGGCGGTGTTGCGCGGCGCTCCGGTTCCGGCGCGGCAGCTTGCGACCGGGGATCGGGCGCAGGCGTTGGCATCTCCGGCGCGGGCCGCAGGGTGGCGGAAAGCGCGTTGCCCAGAGGTGGAAGCGGCGGCATCCGCGCGGGCGTCCAGCCCAGCAGCAGGGAATGCGCGCACAGGGAAGCGCCCAGCATCCGCCAGGGAAAGCGGGAAATTCGCCAGGACGCGCCCGGAAAATCCGGACGATCCGGCTCCACTTCCCGCTCCGGCGTTGATTCCCGCGTGCTCATGGCGCGATGCTCATCCCCATTTCTTGACCCGGCCTGCGCTCACTTTTTCCCGGCGGGGGCAGCAGGAACGGACGGGCGACGTTGCCGCCGCCGTTTTTTCTGTTTCCCAGCGCTCGCGGCTTTTTCCTGCGGCTGGAGTTCCAGCTTGCCGCCGCGCAGCGTCAACCGGCTATCCAGGTTTTCCAGGAAGATGTCGTGAAAACGCAAGGCGCCAACGCGCACACGACCGGTGACTTCCAGCCGTTCCCACGCGCCGGGAGCTTCGTTTACCGCCGTCCCGGCATTGTTGCTGCTGGCGTTGCCGACAACACTGCCGACATTGCCGGATTCCGTCTGTCCGGCGCTGGCTGGCTTCGCTTGCAGGTAAGGGTCAAGGTTCAGGTGATCCAGCCTTGCCTCCAGCCGCACACGGGGCGGGTCGCGGGCGTCCGCGTTCCAGTCCAGGGAGAGATGGCTGTCGTCAAGCGTTGCCGCGAGGCGTCCCTTGGCCTCTTGTGTGTCGGGCTGCATTTCCAGGTTTCCTTCCAGGCCGATGCGGGTCGCCTGCCGGAACATCGCGCCGGGCGTGGCGCGCAATTCTCCTTGCGCCGCATCCAGGCGCAGGAAGCGCGACGTTTCCGGCGAAAAGCCGATATGGATGGAAGTTGCCAGCCGCGCCGCGAATTCCTGCTCCGACCAGCGCCCCTCGCCCGCCAAGTTCAGGGCTTCGCTTTTCCAGAGGCCCGCTTCCCCGGTCATCGCCGCCATGTCGAGGCGCAGGGAGGCGGGCGCCTTGCCCGTTCGCGCAAACTGCGCGGCGAGCGTGCGCAGCTCGCCCGCCTCCGCCAGGATGGCCTTTTCCAGTTGGAGTTCCGCCACGAGGCTCTCCGTTTCCTGTTCCGGGGCAGCGTTCCCCCGCTCCGCTCGACCGGCAAGGACGATATTCTCCAACTGGAGCGAAGCCGGGCCGCCCAGCACCCGGCGTCCGGAGCATTCGAGCCGCAGGGCGGAATAGCCCCAGCCTTCGCCCTTCAGGACGAGGGAAGGCTGCCGGAGTTCCAGGCGCTGGCGCTCCGCATGCAGGGCATAGAGGCTCTCGAAGCGCAGGGAAAGATGGTTTGCCTCCCCCATGCGCAGCTTGCCGCCCACTTCCAGCTTGCCCCGCGCCTCCGCCCCCAGACGCCCGGTGCGCAGGTAGAGTTCGTCGAATTCCAGCCGCCGACTCCCTGCCGCGCCCTCGTCCTGCCAGAGGAGGCGGCCATTCAGGAGCACCACCTTTTCCACCTGAACCTCCATGTCGCCATCCACCGCTTCGCCGCGCAGGGCAAGGAGATCATCGAGACTGGTGCTGCCATCGGCATGGCGCGTGACGTGGAGGGAAGGCGCGCGCATCTCGATGCGATTGATGACGATTTTGCCGCGCAGGAGCGGCAGGATCTTGATTGCGCCCGAAAAACGCGCCAGCGTGAACACCTCGCTGCCCGCCTCCGGCCCGGCCCCGGAAAGGCGGATGTCCCCGGCTTCCACGGCCAGGCGCGGCAGGAACCGGAGGCGCACCGGCTGCCCGATGAGCAGATCCCGCCCGGTACGTGCCTTCACCTCCGCAATCAGGCGCAGCTTTGCGGCCTCGCTGTCAAACCCGGCGCGCAGCGCCAGTATGCCGCCCAGGAAAAGGAGGAGGAAAAAGGCCAGGAGCCAGGTTTTTTTTCTGCGCACGGACGGTTGGGAATCCCCGAAGGGAAACGAGAGAAACGAGGGATGCTATCATAGCGCCCCCTGCCAGGGTTCTCCAGCAGCGTTTCCCGATTTTCCATGCGCCTTGCCAAGCTCAAACTCGCCGGTTTCAAATCCTTCGTCGATCCGACCTCAGTGGCCCTGCCGGGGCAGCTTGTGGGCGTGGTCGGCCCCAACGGCTGCGGCAAATCCAACATCATGGACGCGGTGCGCTGGGTGCTCGGGGAATCGAAAGCCTCCGAACTGCGCGGCGAATCCATGCAGGACGTGATCTTCAACGGCTCCACCAACCGGAAGCCCGTTGCCCGCGCCTCGGTGGAACTGGTGTTCGACAACGCCCTGGGCCGCGCCCTGGGGCAGTGGAGCCAATACACGGAACTGGCGGTCAAGCGCGTCCTGGCCCGCAGCGGGCAATCCGACTACTTCATCAACAACCTGAAGGTGCGCCGGAAGGATATCACCGACCTCTTCCTTGGCACCGGGCTGGGGCCGCGCGCCTACGCCATCATTGGGCAGGGCATGATCTCCCGCATCATCGAGGCGCGGCCGGATGACCTGCGCGTCTTTCTGGAAGAAGCCGCCGGCGTGACGCGCTACAAGGAGCGCCGCCGGGAAACCGGGCGGCGGCTGGAGGATACGCGGGAGAACCTCGCCCGCGTCGAGGATATTCGCCTGGAACTCGCCACGCAGACAGAACGGCTGGAAGCCCAGGCCGAAGTGGCGCGGCAGTACCACGACCACAACCAGCAACTGACAGAAAAGCAACAACTCCTGTGGCTCCTGCGCCGGAACGAGGCGCAGGGCGAACAGGCGCGTCTCGCGCTGGAAGTGGGCCGCGCCGAAGCGGAACTGGAAGGCGCAACCGCCAGCCTGCGCGAGACGGAAACCCGCCTGGAGCATGCGCGGCAGACGCACGACAACGCCGGGGAAGCCCTCCACCAGGCGCAGGGCGCGTTCTACCACGCCAACGCGGAAGTCGCCCGGCTGGAAGCGGAGATTCGCCATCGGCGGGAAGTGCGCTTGCAACTGGAAACGCGCCTTGCCCGGCTGGCGCAAGAAGAATCCCACTGGCAGCAGGAAGCGGAAAAGCTCGCGCAGGATCGCGGGCGCTGGGAGGAATTGCGCCTGCACGCCGCCCAACGCCTGGAAGTGGCGGAAGCCCGTTGTGCCGAGAGCGCGGCGAGCGTGCCTCAGGCAGAAGAGGACGAGCGCGGGAGGCGCGCGGAAGTGGAGCGGTTGCGCCGGGAAATCGCCCAGGCCGAGCAGCGCCTGCAAGTGGAACTTGCGCACCGGAGCCACGCGCAACGCAGTCTGGAAACCTTGCGCCAGCGTCGGGAAAAGGCCCGCCGTGATCTCGAACTCGCCTGCGCGCCGGATGCCGGGGAACTCGCGGCACAGGAAGAAGCCTTGCAGGCGCTGGAAGCGCAACACCGGCAAGCGCAGATGGAAGCGGAGGCGCTGCGCGAACGCCTCCCGGAAGCGGAAGCGCGTCGCCGGGAGACCGATGCGCGCCTGCAACAGGAGCGCCGCGCCATCGCCGCCGCCGAAGCGCGGCAACGAGCGCTCGCCCAGATGCAGGAAGCAAGCGGGGCGGACCTCGCAGGCTGGCTGGCGCGGCACGGTCTGACCGAAGCTACGCCCCTGTGGCGGCAATTGACGGTGGAAGCGGGTTGGGAGAATGCCGTGGAATCCGTCTTGCGCGAGCGCCTGAACGCCCTGCCCGCGCCCGCCTCGTCCAATGTCGGGGATTGGGAGACGGCCCGGCCCGGCGGCAGGCTCACCCTGCGCCTGCCGCCCGTGGAAACAGTGGCAGCGGCGCATCCGCCCTCTTCCACGCCGGATGCGTCGGACGCACAGAATGCGCCAGATGTGCCGGGGCGCATTTCCCCGCACAGTTTGCGCGCGCGTCTTGCGCTTGCCGATCCCGCCTGGGCGGCGCTGCTGGACGAATGGTTCGCGCCGATCTACACCGCCGCCAGCCTGGCCGACGCGCTCGCCCGGCGCGAAAAACTGACGCCGGGCACGGCCTTCGTCACTCCGGCGGGCGACCGGGTGGAACGCGGGGCCGTGAGCTTCTTCGCCCCGGAAGCCGCCGCCGGGCACGGGCTTTTGGAGCGGCAGCGGGAAATTGATGCTCTGGGCGCGCAGCTTGCCGAACGGCTTGCAAGCGTGGCGGCGCTGGAAGCGGAACTTGCCGGGCAGGACGAAACCTTGCGCGAGACGCGGGCAACGGCGGATCACCTGCGCCGGGAAGCGGAAGAAACCCGGCGGCAGGCGCATGCCCAGGAGGTGGAAGTGTTGCGTCTTTCCCAGGCGCAGGAGCGCCGCCGGGCGGAAACGGCGCGTCTGGAGGCGGCGCTTGCCGAATTCGTGGCGGAGGAAGAAGCCGAGCGCGAACGGGAACTGGAGGCCGGGGAGAACATCGCGCAATGGCGCGAGGAGATTGAGGCGCTGCGCCAGCAGGAATACACGGCCCGCACCCATCTGGAAGAAACCGGGGCCGCCCTGCGCGTTGCGCGGGAAGCGCATGCCGCCTGCGAGCGGGAAGCGCGTGACGCCCAGTTTTCCAGGCGCGAATGCGAAAGCCAGTTGGCGGGGATCGTCTCCGGCTTGCAGGTGGCCGAGCGGGAACTGACGCGCATCAGGACGGACCTGGCCGCCTGCGCGCAGCAAAAGCAGGAGACCCCGCCCGAACTCTGCGAGGAATCCCTGGCCGTGGCGCTGGCGGCGCGGGACGAGCGGGAAGCGGAACTCGCCCGCCAGCGCGACGCGCTGGAAGCG
Source organism: Zoogloeaceae bacterium (assembly GCA_031290955.1). Lineage (GTDB taxonomy): Bacteria > Pseudomonadota > Gammaproteobacteria > Burkholderiales > Rhodocyclaceae > Azovibrio. Next base: position 13,813 of record JAISLJ010000220.1, read on the forward strand.
GCGCGGCAGGCCTTGCGCGAACTGGAGGAAGCGCGCCTGCGTGTGGAACAGGCGCAGGAACCCTTGCGTGTGCGCATTGGCGAGCTGAAGCTGAAGGAGCAGGCGGCGGCCCTGAATGCCGAACAGCTTGCCGGGCAACTGGCGGAAGCCGGGGCGGATGAAGCGCGTCTCACGGCTGCCCTGCCGGGCGCGAAGCCGCAGGCCCTGGCGCAGGAGATCGGGCGGCTCCAGAAGGCCATCCTTGAATTGGGCGCGGTCAACCTCGCCGCGCTTGAAGAACTGGAGAGCGCCCGGGAGCGGCAGGGCTATCTGGAGCGGCAGGCGAACGATCTCGTCGAGGCGATGGAAACGCTCGAAAACGCCATCCGCCGCATCGACCGGGAAACCCGCGAGCTTCTGCAAAGCACCTTCGATACCGTCAATGCGCATTTCGGGCAGCTTTTCCCGGAACTCTTCGGCGGCGGCAAGGCGGCGCTGGTGATGACCGGGGAGGAAATCCTCGATGCGGGCGTGCAGGTTTTCGCCCAGCCGCCGGGCAAGAAGAATTCCACCATTCACCTCCTTTCCGGCGGCGAGAAGGCGCTGACGGCGATTGCGCTCGTGTTCTCCATGTTCCAGTTGAATCCCGCCCCCTTTTGTCTTCTGGACGAGGTGGACGCGCCCCTGGACGATACGAACACGGAGCGTTTTTGCCAAATGGTGCGTAAAATGTCGGGCCAGACGCAGTTTCTCTTCATCAGCCACAACAAGATCGCCATGGAAATGGCCAACCAGTTGGTGGGCGTGACGATGCAGGAATCCGGCGTTTCGCGTGTCGTGGAAGTTGATATGGAAACAGCATTGCAAATGAGGGAATCCGCCTGATGGATACACTGCAATTGGGCATCGGCGTGGTCGGCGCGGTCGTGGTGGCGGGCATCATCGCGCATGGCAAATGGCAGGAACGCGCCCAGAAGAAAATGACGGAACGCCTGTTCCAGAAACCCGGGGAAGACGTGCTCTTCCACCAAAGCCAAAATCACCAGGATCGTCCTGCGGCTCCCGCGGACGGCAATGATTCCGCGGGCAGGCGCAGGCATGGCGGCAGGCCGGATCGTCGGGAGCCGACGCTTCCCCCGGAGGCGGAGGATGATCTTCCCGAAGAGCCAACGCTCCTTGCCACCGCCGGGCGAACGGGCGCGGAGGATAAAACCCCGGCCCGGCTCAACCCGCCCCTGCCTGCGGCGCTCCTGCTCCCCGGCGTTGACGCCATTGCCGTCATCGAACTTGCGGAGGCTCTCCCGGCCAGCCAGATCACGGCCTCGCAATGGCACAACATGCGGCGGCTCAAGAAGCCCGTGCGCTGGGTGGGTTTTAACGAGGCGCGTGGCATCTGGGAGGAATTCGACCCTGAAGCGCGGGCGCGCTACCGGCATCTGCGCATCGGCCTGCAATTGGTCGACCGGCGCGGCCCGGCGCGCGACGGCGATTTCCACGCCTTTTCTGCGGCCATGCAGCAACTGGCGGATGAACACAAGGTCACGGCAGAACTGCCCGACGCCCAAACGGCGCTGGAACAGGCGCGCCAGCTGGACCAGTTCTGTGTGGAAGTGGATCTCCAGATCGGCGTAAACCTCGTCAGTCGCGACACGGCCTTTCCCGGCGCGAAGATCCACGCGCTGGCCAAGGCCGTCGGCATGACGCTGGCGACGGAAGGCATTTACATCCGCGCCAATGAATCCGGCCAGACGCTTTTCATCCTCCAGAACCTGGAGGCGGACGGTTTCACCCCGGAAACCATGCCGACCCTGCAAACCCACGGCCTCATCTTCCTGTTCGACGTGCCCCATGTGCCGCGTGGTCAACAGGCCTACCAGCAGATGGTCGAGATCGCCCGGCGCTTTGCCGAAACCCTGGACGGCATCCTGGTCGACGACAACCGCCAGCCTCTGGACGAAGCGCAGTTCGGGCGCATCTGCCAGGAGTTTGTCATCCATCCCCAAGCTGCCCTGGAAGCCGCCGGCCTCCCCCCCGGCGGCCCCCTCGCCCAGCGCATCTTCAGCGTGCCGTAATCAGCGGAGCGGCAGCCGGGAATCGGAAATCGGGCGGGGGGAAAGCGAAGGCGAGGCGGCGGGAAAGGCAGAGGCGGGGCAATCCGGATGTCAAGCGAAGGCGAGGCAATCCCGATCCGCCAATCCGTTTGCAAGTGCTGGAGAGGGTGGCCGGAAGACGGGGAAGCGCAAATCCATGCGGCGCGGTGGAGACTTTCCATCGGGAGAGAGTGAAAAGCCTGTCGCCTTATGGATCAGAACAACAACTCCCCCGCCCTCCGGTCACCCTCCCGGTACACCTCGCCATTGCGGATATATGCGGCGCTTTGCGCCGGAGGATGAACGCCCTCTCCTGTCGCTACCGCGACACCCAAGCGACGCGGCAATCCACCGACGTTTATCTGTGCGATGCCCTCCCCGTCCGCGCCGCCGCTTGCCTTCCTCTCGCCCGCTTGGCGGGAGAGAGTGCCCCGGCAGGGGCGAGAGAGGGTGTGCACACTCCGGCGCAAAGCGCCGCATATGTTTCCTTGGGCGCTTCTGTTGTGCAAAGGGAGGAAGAAATATGCGGCGCTTCGCGCCGGAGGATGAACGCCCTCTCCTGTCGCTGCCTTCCCCTCCCCCGCCGAGCGGGGGAGGGGAAGGCAGGCGGCTGCGTCCGCGTTATACCCCTTGCCCCTTGGGGGGGCAAGGAGCGGTTTGGCGAAAACGCTCATCTCAGCGAATCCGCAGGAGATACCGGCGGCCTTGGACGCCATGTTCGGGGTTGTTGGCAACCGCCGTGATGCCGCCCCTGCCGCCCACATACTTGGTGTCGCCGCGCGAGGTCGCGCCGCCGCCGGTCATGCCGACCCGCTTGCCGCTTGCCACTTCGCCGCCCACCAGGTCATTGGCGTCACCAAACTGGCCGTCCCCATCCAGGTCGAAGGCGCTGAATTTCAGGCGCGAACCCCATTGCGGATCCAGTTCGTAGAGCCAGCCGTCGGCGCCATCCACCGCGCAGTCTTCGCCGGTGGGGATGATGCTGGTGAAGATCACGCGATCATCCCAGACCAGTGGCTTGGCAATCACACGCTCGCCTTCTTTCTTGCTGTTATAGACCAGGTCGAGACGGAAACCGTTCCGCGTCAGGCCGCTCTTCAGATTGCCGCTCGTGTCCAGTTGGTTGGCCGAGACCACGCGCACATCCGAGACCGTGGGGTCCGAGCAGTTCGTGACGTTGGTGCTGCAAACGCTCTTCTTGACTTCATTGGCGATCGTCTGCGCCACAAGGTCCGCCGGCTTCAGCGGCAAGCCCGCGGCGGTGCTGTCGCAAGCGGTGGCCATGCCGCAGGGATCGCGCACGCCGTAGATGCTTTGCACGGCGTTCGAATTGCCGTCCTTGATCTCCAGGTATTTGCCGGTCCCGAAGTACACCATGACGTTACCATTGATGCGCGCCACTTCCGGCTGGCCGGTGATCGGCTGATCCTTGCCTGCCTCGAAGAGGAGGACGCCCGCGTTGGTATTGACGTCGCCAGTCAGATTGTTCAGCGGGAAGCGCCACAGGTTGCCGCGCAGGTCGCCCGCATAGGCGACGTCCGCATCGCCATCCTGGTCGAAATCCGCCACGATCGGGGCGGAAAGGCCGTTGGCCGTGGTGAGCGCTTGGTCGGCGTTGCGATAAACGTCCAGCACGGCAACGGGGCTGCCATCCTTGAGGTTCACCACGTAGAGGGCGGCACGATTCCCCGTGCTGTTGTAGCCGTTTCCGAAGATGGCCGTCCATTGTGTAGTCGTCGTCCCGCTTGCGGAATTGCTCAGCAAGGCAACGCTGGCCTTGCCGACCGTAAGCGCGCCGATCTTGCCATAGCGGGGTTCCGTCGTGATTTCGCTGGAAATTTCCCAGAGCTTCTGGATGTTGTCCGGTTGTCTTTCGATATCCAGCGCGTAGTATGCGCCGCCGCCGTAGCCAGCCGCGCCCACCAGCACGGTATGCCAGCCCTGGACATCGTTTTCGCCGGGTCCCGGGATGAAGGCGTCGCCCACGGAAATCTCGCCATCCACATAGAACTCATGGGAATAGTTCGGGTCGGCAAGCGACGCAAGTTTGCCGCGCGCGTGATAGGGGATGAAGGCAAACACTTCCCTGCCGCCGGTGCCCGCGCCGCGGCTGCCATCCGCCGTGGGGTTGGGCGAGGCGTCGAAAGCGTGCAGCATGCCATCGTTCGCGCCCACCCAGATGAGTTCCTTGCGATCCTTGTTGCCGGCCACTCCCGAGAGCGAAACCTTGCGCGTCGTGTAGGCAGTGCGTTGCGCCGACGTGAGCGCGCCTGCCGTGCTCCAGCCGAAATCGTCATTGCCCACGAACAGCGGCGAGGAATTGACGATATCCCCCAGCACATGGCGTTCGGGCGGCACCTGGTGCGCGGTACTCTTGTTGCTGCCATCGTCCTTGCAGGGTTCCGGGGCCGCGTCCGTGCCGCAGATGATGTCCAGGTCCGAGGTATCGCGGCTCCTGTATTTGCCGGTGCCGTCATCCTTCTTTTCGTTCGCGGCGTCGCCGTACAGGTAGTCGATCAGGGTTTTCTCGCCCGCTGGCGCGCCAGGATCCAGGTCGGCATCGGTCAGCGCGATGAGGGACACCATCGGCCCGGTCGCCCCGTCGCCCCAACCCTTGCTCACGTAGATGTAGCGACTCGTCTTGCCTTGCGTGTTCAGGATGCCTGCCTGGCCGCTTTCGTCCTTGCTGCTGACGCGCCAATCCGGCATCGCCCACGGGTCGCCTTCCCGCACGCACTTGGCGCGCTCGTTGTAGCCCGTCTTCCAGGTGGGCGGCGAGACCGTGGTATTCAAGTCCCTGGAGACATCCTTGCCGGAGCAAATGCGGTGGGCATCAAGGTCGCCAAACCAGTTGTTGGAACTGAAGCTGGCGAAATACAGGAGCGGCGTATTGGGGGAGCCGCCATTGCTTTCCACCCGCGTGAAGGAAAGGCCGCCTTCCCGCAGGGCTTCCATCCCCTTTTTCAGGGCCGCGGTGAACTCTTCCGGCGATTCCACCGAGTAATAGCCGCCATGCCCGTTGATCGACGCATGCAGAAGATCGTTGCCGAACTTGTAGCGGCGCGGCGCATGCAGGCCTATGTCCGTCGTCGGGTCGCACCATTCCTGGCCGCCGGTGCCGTCGCCCCTCGGATGCGGGACAGCACATTCGGGGGGCGTAATGATCTGGGCGTTGTAGCCCCAGCCGGGCTTGCCCACCAGGGCGGCGGTGGGGTCGATGCTGGCCCTGTCCCCCAGTTGCAGGACCACGGTATTCATGTGCTGCCAGTAGGCCTGGTCTTCCCCGCTGTAGGGCACGTTGTTGCGGAACTCGTCCGTATTGGCGGTATCGCCGATCAGCAGGTCGCTCTTCCAGTAGGCCATGGCCACATCGGCCAGGGTGTTCGGGTACCCCGCATAATTGGTCTCGCCGGGCCTTACCCCCGAACCCGTCAGGGGCACGTTGATCCTGTCCGCAAACGGCAGTTGCGGGAAATAGGGGTACTGTTCGCCCCGCGCCCCGCGCGGCGCTTCGGAAAGACGCCAATCGCCAAAGGTGTTGCTGCTGCCCGGCATATACCGGTTGTCATTATACGTGCTCGCATTGGCTTCGGCCGCCTTGCCCATGCAGTCGGTGCCGCCATCCGGGATGATGAAGCTCTGGCCGCTGATGCCATCCTGGTCGCCGCGGGCGCACTCATTCACCGGCCTGTTATCATTGTGGACATAGTAAATTCCGGCGGTGACGAGCACCAGGAAGCTTTTCCGGCAGGCCTGGATCGCCTGCGGTTTGTAGGTTTTCCCTTCCGGCGCCTGCTCCTTGGTCAGGCCGGGATAGCGCGACCACGGGCCTCTTACGTCCTTCAGGCGATAGTATTCGCCCACCTCGCCCACGGCGCGGCGCAGCCCGGCAAAGGCGGTGTCGCGCGCTTCACCGGAACGTGCCGTCTTGCCGCCTGTATCATTGTCGCTGAGATCAGCATTATGTTCCTGCTCCAGCTTTTGGTCTGAAAGCGTAGCCGTGCCCAGGCTGAAGAGGTAATCAAAGACCTGGTCCTTGAACTTCTGTCCTTGATAGGCATCTGGCACGCTCTCGTCATCGTCATCGAAATTCCGGAAAGGGCGCACGCCGCGCTCAAGGCCGTAAAAACCACCCCCGTTCACGGCGGACGCCATGCCATCCACCAACTGGGCATGCAGACCCGCCCGGAAGTCCGCCCGCGTCCCGCCCCACGCAGCGGGATTCTGGCTCTTGAAGGCGCGCCCGTTCTCGCAATGGTGCAAATCGCCCGCCGCCCAGCTCGCATCGCAATCGGCGTGTTGCACCTTGCCGCCCCCGGCGGCCGTGACGCCAAAACCAATGCGCAAGTCGCTGTCCAGATCGTTCAGGACCTCGCTCACGGCGGATTTCATCAGATTGACGCGGGTGCCGTAGTAGGAATACCAGTTGGCGAAATTCGTCTTCGCCTCGTCCTCCGACATGCCCGTCAATTCCAGATCACGCGGCGAACCCACTTCCACGATTTCAAAGCAGACCTGGAATGGGTCCGCAAAGGTTAGCCCACCGGGGGCATCCCGCCACCCCGACATGGCAGAGTGCCCCGTCGCAAGATTGGCGTCACTGGTGCCGGAACCCGTGAGATCCGCAATGCTCCATTTCTTGCACTCGTTGCCACTCGTGGACGAGCACCAGGCGGGGTAGTAGTCCACCTCGGTATCGGTTGGGTCCAGGTCGATGATGTTGTACAGCGGCCCGGTCAGGCTCCCCTTGCGCACCTGGTACACGCAGCCCCCCGTGTATCCCACCTTCGGCCCGATCCTTGCTTGGCTCTTCGGGTTTGCCGGGTTGAAATACGTGTAATAGGCACTGCGGGGCGCTTCGTCCGCGTAGGTGTGGCTGCAATCGCTAGGATCGTAAGTGGTGCCCGTGTATGTGCAATTGCTGTTGTTGTCCGGCTGCGAGCGGCTGTAGACAGTCAAACCGCCAAAGGTGCGGTCGCGGTACCACTTGCTCAAATCAACGGGGACCAGGGGATTGGGCGCGCCCGCGCCATAGCCATCCCGCCAGGCGGCAGTGAAGCTGGAATCCGGGTAATACTGCTTGACGCAGGTGCCGCTGGAGCAATCATCGGCCTTGCGCGGCGGCGTGTATTTTTTCTCGGGATTGTAGGCCAGCTTGTTGAGGTAATAACTGCGGGCGGCAAGGTTCTGGTAATGGGGCCGGGCATAGTCGCCCGTCGTCCGCATGCCGAATTCGGGCACGTTGATGGGCAGTTGCGAAGACTGCATCAGGAACGAATTATCAAAGAGAAAGAAAATATTCGGCGCCTGCGCCCCCCCCACAATCAAGGGCTGGCGAGAGGCTTCGATTTTCTCGATGCTCGCCGCCGCCGCTTCCGTCGCCTGGAAAAGCAGGAACGCCGTCAAGACCGCCCCGAGCGCCGGAGTGATTCCCGGACGGATTCCAAATGCCGATTTCGGGGGGGAATGGCATGCAGTTTGCGATATCTGGGCGCGCCCCGCCTGGGCCTGCCCGGTTCGAGAAGTATTCATTTTGTTTGCCTCCGGAAAGTTCACTTGCAACACTACATCCTCGCTGCGAAATGGCATCGCGCAATCGCAATGTCCTCACACCGAAGCAATTTCGCCCACGTTCGCTGTGTCATGACCAGCATGACACCAAAAAGACAACGCAAGCAATGTAGCCTGCATTAAACCCGTTCCCCCAGACCATGACAACAAAAATTCGATATCCGGCGAATATTCGCCGATGGACGGAGAGATAGACCAGGCGCAACGATTGCAATTCTATTGCAATTGCGCATTTCCCATTTGCAAGCCCGGAAAATTCCATGCCCGCCGCACATTTCATTCCAGGCAAAACCCGCCCCACCAAGACAAGAGGAACCCGCAAACACCCGTCGGATAAGGGTTCATGCCAAAGACAACAAGGCAGAAACCCGCAAGAACAGGCCCAATGCCCCCCGAAACAAAACGAATGCCCCCCGGAACAAGCCGCACATCCAGCACTTTGTCATGCCAAAACCCGCAAACCCACGCCCTCCCGGCAAACGGCAATTGCCCCACGCGCAAAAAAGCCACCACAAACCCGTTCCCAAATGGATGGAAAAGCGGGTGAAAAAGCGGACAAATCCCGCTCGCTTCTCTCTCGCCCGCTTGGCGGGAGAGAGTGCCCCGGCAGGGGCGAGAGAGGGCGTCCACCCCTCCGGCGCAAAGCGCCGCATATGTTTCCTTGAGCGCTTCTGTTGCGGAAAGCCTGGAAGAAATAAGCGTCGCTGCGCTCCGCAAGGAACAACTCCCTCACCCGGCGCTTCGCGCCACCCTCTCCCGCCAAGCGGGCGAGGGTAAGAATATGGACGCATTCGCGCCAAATGGTGGAGGTGGATTGCCACGGGCCTTTGGCCCCTCGCAATGGAAAGGGTTTGCCCTTCTGATCCCTGAGCGCCAAATCAGTTAAAATCCTCGCCTTGCCTTTTTCCTTCCGCACTGATGACCGCCCGCCTCCGCGAAATTCCCTACAACTACACTTCCTTCTCTGACCGCGAAGTCGTCATTCGCCTGTTGGGGGAGGAAAACTGGCGGATGCTGGATGAGCTTCGCGGGGAGCGGGTCACGGGGCAGTCGGCGCGGATGCTCTATGAAGTGTTGGGCGACATCTGGGTGGTGC
>JAISLJ010000221.1 GCA_031290955.1 Zoogloeaceae bacterium
GCAACGCGAGATTCAGGCCAATGTCCGCGAACGCAATGCCAAGGCAATTCCCGTCAAGTGGCATTTCTCCACACAGCAGGCCCGGCGAAAACTCGCCCGGCTGTATCCTTGTGTTTCAGATTGACTGGCTACTAGTTCGCCCTGACCCACCCTTTCTTGACGTTTTTCTCGACGAAATCCTGGAATATTTCGAGGATCTGCGCTTCGCCGCTGGAAACGCGGACTTCGCTGTTCAGGGGTTCGGCGCGTTCGGAACTGAAATTGGTGCAGGAAAACACACAGGCGGGATAGCCGTGCGCTTCCTTGTTCGTTTTCCAGGCCATGAATTTCTGCACCATCAGCTTGCCGCCGGATTCCTTCTTGTACACATCGCGCCGGAGAAGTTCCGATCTGGGCAACTCGCCTGAATAGACATCCGGCTTGACATCGTTCCCCGCAAAGGCGAACTGGGCGATCTGGGCCAGGCGCACATCCTGGGCGTTGGCGGTCTTGTCCGCGCGCAGGCGTTTGAAGATCGGGTACACCATGCTGAGGCCGGGCACGGCGCCGATGCTGCGGTATTCGCCGGCGTGGATTTCCAGGCGCGGATTGAGGATGACGCCGGAAACGGTTTCAAACAGCACGTCGTTGATGTTGAGTTCAATGACCAGTTCCGGTTTCACCATATGGAAGGCGACGTGGTTGGAATCGGTTTCGATGTATTTTGATGGCATCACGAGCGCCAGCAAGCGCCCGAAGAGTTCTTTCCGGAGTTCCTCGCCAAAGCCGTTGCCTGTGTGGCCGACGATCTGGTAGACCCCGCCGGCGGGCATCAGGGCGAGCAGCAGGGAACGGATCTGCCCCTTGTTTTCCGCGACGCCTTCGGAAAATCCGACGACAACCACATCGAGCGAATAGAGGGGCTTGATTTTGTAGACCAGCGGCAATTCGCTGCGCACGACCAGTCCTTCCGCGCCCTCGCCTTCCACCCAGGCGGCGAAGAGTTCCTTCACCGCCGCCTTGGATTGGGCGCGCTGGCAGCGCACGGGGGAAATCCAGGAATTGTCGGCGAACAGTTCGGCCAGTTTTTGCAGCGTGTCGCCATAGCTGTCGGCCTTGAACGGCGCGCCGTTCAGCCAGACGAGATCGAAGGGCGCCAGGCGCAGGCGGGCGAGTTGTTCCCTGTCGGCCAGAACGGCGCGCACTTCAAACACGCGGCAGCGGCTTTCTTCCTCGCTGACGTAGAGTTCGGCGGGAATGAGCGCGTCCTTGACGCCGGCTGCCCGCAGGAGTTTGCCCGCCTCTTCCATGCAGGGCAGTCCCGTGCGCACCCTGCCGCCGCTGTTGATGGCAAACAGCGTCTCGCCTGTCCAGCACAGCATTGCGAATTCCCCGTCGTACTTGCGGGTGACGTAAAAATCGCTGCCGCCCAGTCGCGTGTCGATCTGCCCGGGATTGAGCGAGATATAGCTTTTGCAGACTTCTTTCCTGTAGGCGGCGACCAGCTCTATGGTGTTCGCGTCGACGGCGTCGGAAGCGCCTTCGCCATAGCCTTTCTGATAATCCATGTGGGATGTATCGAGTTTCATGCGGTCGTCTCCTCGTCTGGCAAGGGTCTCAGTTCCATGTTGGTGAGATGGAGGATCAGGCAATAGCGTTCGCCTTCGATGCGTCCCTCAAGAAAACCGCGATAGGGTTCGCCGCCGGTGCTCAACACGATCGGCTCATTGCCCTTCTTGCCGCCGCCGACGAACATCAGGCTTTTGTTTTCGTGCAGGGTCTTCGCCATTTCGTACAGGAAATCGTAGGTGAGGCCGGAAGTGTGCCGGATCTGGTATTTCCGGGTGAAAACGAATTTCTTCAGCGCCTCGGCCTTGGGAAACTGGCGGCCCGACCACTGGATGGGGAATTCGGCATTCACGTTGGTGGCCGCCTTGGAAACGTCGCGGCGTTCCTTTTCGCTGCCGTCGGGATTGTGCACGACCTGAACGAGATTCACCCGGTAGGCGATGCTGTTCTCCTGGGAAAGATAGAGTTTGCGGGTGCGGCGCACCAGGCGGCCGACGATTTCCATGTCAACATCGGGATCGTCGGTGATGAGGGCCTCGCCCACCTTCCGGAGATCGCCATACCGCTCGACAAGCTGGTCGATGTTGGCGATGGTTTTGATGAACTTGATGTTCCGCCGTTCGCCGCCGTCGGGCAGCACCGTGGCGACGGTCTGTTTCCTGGGCAGGGCGGCAAAGCCGACTTCGGCATTGCGTTTCTTGTCATTGGCAAGGTTGATGGCGCGCATGTTTCAAAGTCCCATGGAAAAGTCGATTTCGTCGTCCTCGTCTTCGGCGGCTTCCTCATCCGCTTCGATCGCCCCAAACTCGTTCAGGGAAAGCATCTCGAATACCGTGTTGTATCCGACCAGCATGAAAAGGACGCCGCCGCTGGCGAGGACAAACGCCGGGCTGCCTTCGTAGCTGTCGCGGAAGCTGTACGTGAAGGCATGGATTTTCTCCCCGACTGCCTGGACGAGTTCCGGATCGGCGGCAAGCTGGTAAACAGCGGTGATGCTGTGATCGAGGAATTCCTCCGCGCTGACCTCGCGCTCCAGAACAATGACGCCTTCGTAGCTGGATTTGATGAGCGGCGCGTCCTCGCCGTCCAGGGTGACGACCCGGAGGCTGGCGCGGTCGACCCATTTCCTGTCTTCGGAAAGGATGCCCATGCCCAAGCCGCCCTTGGGAATAATCAGGGTGCCGGTTTCATCCATGGAGACGGCCTTGCATTCATTGCCGTCGTCGTCCAGCGCGACGGTTTCGCTCCAGCCATAGAGCTTGCCGCGCTCCACCTTGTTCGGTACGGCGTCATGGGTGACGCCGCCGATGGAAAAAGTCAGCTTGCGCGCCATCGGGAATCCTTTCGTGTTGTCATTGTATTGTCATTTTTCGCAAGCCATGGCGCGAAAAACACAGCGCCCGATGCGTCCGAAACCGTTGATGGCAACCTTGATGCGCATACTGTTCTCCTGAATGAAAAGTGCTTGAAGCGGAACCTGACGACCGATTCGCTATTCTAGCAGACTGCACATCCGCCTTGACGACCTCAAGGCCCGCGCCGAAACGATCCTTGCCGAATTTGGACTGTCCATCACAAACGCCGTGCGCGTCCTGCTGCATCCATCGTGTCCGCGCGATGCTTCCATTTCCGCACCGTGACAGGAAGACTATGACAACCGGACAACTATCGCGCTACAAAGGTGGACAGATAGGAAGCTCGCTACAGAAATGCGTTGAACGCGGTTGGACCATAGCAAGAAATCCCTTAGAATTCAATGATTCACCATGCGCGACCGGAAAGCATCGTCATAAGAAGTTGTTTGCATGCTTTTTGCTTCCTTTTCCATCCCGCACATACGGGGCGTCCAACAAGATTACAATTACGCCATGGACTTTCGTCACGCTTTCGTTGAATTCTCGCTGCAACATCGGGCATTGCGCTTTGGCTCCTTCCAGACCAAGGCAGGGCGTATATCGCCATACTTTTTCAACGCGGGCTTTTTCCATGACGGCGCTTCCCTGGCACAGCTTTCCCGTTTCTATGCCGAAGCAATCCATGCGAGCGGGCTGGCCTTCGATATGCTGTTCGGCCCGGCCTACAAGGGCATCCCGCTTGCGGCTGGCGTTGCCATTGCCTTGGCGGCGGAAGGGCGCAACTTGCCGTTTGCCTACAACCGCAAGGAAGCCAAGGATCACGGCGAGGGCGGGACACTGATCGGCGCGCCCCTGCAAGGCCGGGTGCTGATCGTGGATGATGTGATTTCCGCCGGCACTTCGGTGCGCGAATCCGTCGCCCGCATCCGGGCCTCTGGCGCCCAACCTGCGGGTGTCGTGGTCGCGCTTGACCGGATGGAGCGCGGTAGCGCAACTTCGCGCTCCGCAGTTCAGGAAGTGGAACAAACCTACGGAATTCCCGTCATCGCGGTCGCCAACCTGGATCACCTGCTCGCCTTCCTGGAGGGGCATCCGGAATTCTCATTGCATCGTGATGCCGTTTTCACGTATCGGAGCCAATATGGCTGTGCCCTGGCTTAAGCTCTTGCTGCTGTTCCTCGGCCTGAGCGCCGCCTCTGGCGCGTTCGCCCAAAGCCAGACGAAGTTTCGCGGCAATGTTTTCTGTTGCGTCAGCGAAGCCGGTCAGCGCGTCTGTGGCGATGTCGTGCCTCGTCCATGCGCCGGGCGCGGTTATTCCATCTACAGTGGCAAGACCGGCCAGTTGCTGCGCACGATCGCATCGCCAATCCGCAAGGAAGAGAGGGCGCAGATGGCGGCGGAAAAGGTGAGGGAGGAACGGGAAACCCAGGAATCACAGGAGATCAAGCTCCGCCGCCGGGCGATCCTCTCGACCTACGCCAGCCTTGCCGAACTGGACCGCCTGCGATCCGAGACGGAAACCCCGCTGAAACGAGATATCGCCGACGCCCAGCAACGAATCGACGCGGCGCGGCGGCGTCTTGCCGTCTCCCAGGAAACCGCGAAACGCTACACGAAGGATAAAATGCCGCCAGAGCTGGTCAAAAGCATGCGCGACGATGATATGGAAATCAAGTTTCAGACCGAACTCATCAAGATCAAGCAACAGGACCTCGACAAGGTTACGAAGAAATTCGAGGAAGATCGCGGACTCTATCAGGAGGCCACTGGAAAATGAGTCATCTGCTGAAAAATCCGCAGGAAGCGTCGGTGCTTCCTGCCCAATCCGCCGCCTTGCATCAGGCGTGCAGAGCACATTCCTGGTCCAGGCCCTTCCTGTTCCTTTGCCTGCTGCCCTTCTGCCTGGGCGCCTCTGGCACGCATGCCCAAAACCAGACGCGGTTCATTGGCAACGTCTTCCGCTGCGTCAGTGCGTCTGGCCAGGGCGTCTATGGTGATATCGTGCCTCGTCCGTGCGCCGGACGCGGTTATTCCATCCACAGCGGCAAGAGCGGCCTGCTGCTGCGCAGGATCGCGCCACCGCTCAGCAAGGAAGAAAAGGAACAACTGGCGGCGGAAAGGATGCAGAAGGAACAGGAATACCAAGCCTTGCTGGCATACAGGCAGCGTCGCCAGGCCATCTTCTCGACTTACGCCAACCTCGCCGAACTGGAACGCCAGCAATCCGAGGTGGAAACCCCGCTGAAACAGGAAATCGCCAGCGCCGGGCAGCGAATCGACGCTGCCCGGCAGCGTCTTTCCTTCGCCCAGGGCATTGTCAAACGCTACAAGGACAAGATTCCGGCAGATCTGGTCAAAAGCATGCGCAATGATGATCTGGAAATCAAATTCCAGACCGAATTCATCAAGCTCAGGCAACAGGAACTCGACAAGGCCAAGAAGAAATTCGAGGAAGATCGCAAGCTCTATCGGGAGGGGGCGGGAAGATGAGCCCCATCTACTGAAAAATCTGCGGGAGACGTTGTCGTTTCCTGTCCGATCCACCTTTTTGCATCACTGGAGTTTTGTATGACACAACCTTGGCCCGGATTTTTCCTGCTGCTCGTCGGCTTTGCGGCCTTTGCCGCGCAGGCCCAGTCAGGAAAGGAAGCCCCCCGCATTCCCGGGAACGTCTATTGCTGTCTGGACGCCGCCGGCAAGCGGACTTGCTCCGAGACCGTCCCAGCGCAATGCAGCGGGCGCACCTATTTCATCTATGGCAAGTCGGGGATTTTGCTCCGGAAGGTCGATCCGCCGATCAGCGCGGCGGAACGGGAACGCCTTGCGGCCGAGAAGATCCAACAGCAACAGCAACAACAGGTACTCCGGGAGAAAAGACGCCGGAGGGACGCAATCCTTGCAACCTATAGCAGCCTCGACGAACTCAACCGGCTCCAGGCGCAAGCGGAAAATCCGCTCAAACAGGATATTGCCGAGGCCCAGGCCAAGATCGACGAAACCCGCAAGCGCCTGAAAGCCTCCGAGGAAACCGCAAGCCGTTACGAGAAGGCCCAAGTCCCAACGGAACTTGCCTCCAACATCACCAGCTACAACATGGAGATCAAGTTCCAGAACGAACTCATCAAGATGAAGCAGCAGGAACTCGATACGATCCAGAAGAAATTCGAGAAGGATCGCAAGTTCTATCAGGAAATCATGAAGTAGGCCGGAAGCCAGGTTTTTGGCGCGTCCAGAAACCCGCTTCCGCGTCAGCGTTTCCTGACCATGAAAGTACGCTTCCATCATCTTCACATCCGCGCCGGAAAATTCCCAGTGTCCTGCATCACCTATACCCTTTGTCCCCGCTTTCCGGAGGCGCATCGTTTTCTCGTCACGTGCCGGGTCGAGCGGCCCGATCCGGCGGGGCAGCGTTTCTCCCTGCCGGCCTGGATTCCCGGCAGCTACCGGATTCGTGATTTCGCCCGCTACATCGTGCGCATCGAAGCCAGCTGTGAAACAGCAAACGGCCCGCGCAAGACGACGCTCACGAAAATCGACAAATCCACCTGGCAGGCCGCGCCCGGACGTGGCCCGCTCATCCTTCACTATCAGGTCTATGCCTGGGATTTGTCGGTGCGCGCCGCGCATCTGGATACAACACACGCCTTCCTGAACGGCAGCAGCGTCTTCCTGCGAGTTTGCGGACAGGAAGGCGCGCCGTGCCGCGTGCATCTCCAGCCGCCGCCCGGCGACGCATATCGGGATTGGCAAGTGGCAACCTCGCTCCCCCGCGCGGAACCCGGCACCGAACCTTGGAGTTTTGGTCTCTACCAGGCGAACAACTACGAAGACCTGCTGGAGCATCCCGTGGAAATGGGCCGTTTTGCCCGCGTGGATTTCGCGGTCGAGGGTATCGCGCATCATCTCGTGCTCACCGGGGCGGGGCGCTTCAGCGCCGAACGGCTGCAACAAGACCTGGCGCGGATTTGCGCCTGGCAGATGCGCCTCTTCGGCCCACCCGCGCTGACAGAACCGTTCTACTTCCTCGTGACGGCAACCGGCTCCGGCTACGGCGGGCTGGAACACAGGAATTCCACCGCCCTGCTCTGCAAGCGCACCGACCTGTGTCCTGGTCCTGCGGACGGCAGTTCTGCGGACAGTGATTTTAAGTCGCCGTCCGCAGGACCTGAAGGCTATCTGCGCTTTCTGGGACTGGCGAGCCATGAATACTTCCACCGCTGGAACGTGCGCCGCATCCGCCCTGCCGCCCTGATGGGGCAGGATTTGCAACGGGAAAGCCATACCCGGCTGCTCTGGTTCTTCGAGGGATTTACTTCCTACTACGACGACCTGTGCCTTGCGCGTTCCGGCCTCATCAGCGAGGCGGAATACCTGAAATGCCTGGAGAAAACCATCACCCAAGTGGCGAGGACGCCGGGCCGCCATGTGCAGAGCCTGGCCGATTCCTCCTTCGATGCCTGGAGCAAATACTACCAGCCCGACGAAAACACACCGAACGCCGTGGTGAGCTACTATGCCAAGGGCGCGCTCCTTGCCCTCGCCCTGGATTTGTCCCTGCGGATGATCGGCGATGGCCGGGTGACGCTCGATACCCTGATGCAGCGGCTCTGGCAACAACATGGCGCAACCGGCATCGGCCTTGGGGAGACGGAACTCTACGAACACATCGCGGCGCTGGGCGAGGCGGCGCCGGAAAATCTCCGGCGCTTCGTCCGCCTGCGCCGCCAGACGCAAGCCTGGGCGGAAGGCACGGACGACCTGCCGCTCGCCGCCCTCCTCGCCCGCTTCGGGGTAAAACTCGCCTGGGAAGCGGGACGACACCCTTGGCTGGGCCTGCGCTTCGGCGAAGGCGAGGAGACGCGCATTGCCCATGTGCTCTCCGAAACGCCCGCCGAACAAGCGGGCCTCGCCGCAGGCGACCTCCTCGTCGCCCTGGATGGTCAACGCCTCACCAAGGCGAACCTGGAAAGCCTCCTCGACACCCTGGCGCCCGGCGAGCCGGTGGCGTGCCACTATTTCCGCCACGACCTCCTCCACCACACCACCCTGATCCCCATGCCCCCTCCCGCCGAAACCGCCCGCCTCATGCCCAAATCCGGCAACACCAAAGCCCGCCGCGCATGGCTGGGGTAGCGCAGGGATCAGGGATCTATCTGGAGCTACCGGCGACTTCGCCGCCGCAAATGAACGCTCTCCCCTGTCCTCGTCTTCCTTTGTCCCCTGGATAAAACCGTTACCATTGCGCCTGCTTCTTTTTTGATGAAAGGCAACATGATGATGATGCAGCACCAGCATTCTTTCCGGATATTTCATGCCATTGCGTTTGTCGCGCGTTTCGTTCTGGCGGCCGTGAACCTCGTCAATCTGTTTTGTGTAGCCTGTCTTTTTTTTCGGGCTTCTTCCATCTATTTATTCGGACGGCCCTTCCGGGTTCGGAGAGATGATCGTTCTACAGGTTTTATCCACGATTGCGCTCTTGGTTTTCGTAACGAGCCTCATCCTCTCTTTCAAGACACCCGCCAGCAGATTTGAATTCTGGTCAGGAAAACTGGTCATTTGCTTATCCACCTCAATTTTAATCATGCTCGGTTCGGCAGCCATTGTCGATATGTGCAGTAATGACAAAGGCTATTGCCGTAATTGGCGCCTGACCACAACATGACGAACAAAATCGCAGCCGCCAGATCGGCGGCGCATACGCCATGTTGAACACCGTATACAAGGGTGGCGCGAAGCGCCGGGAGAGGGCGTTGTTCTTTGCGGAGCGTAGCGACGCTCACTTTACCCTCCCTTTCCGCAACAGAAGCGCCCAAGGAAACATATGCGGCGCTTCGCGCCGGAGGGTGGACACCCTCTCTCGCCCCTGCCGGGGCACTCTCCCCCGCCGAGCGGGGGAGAGAGAAGCCGACTTCGTTGATGCTGGCGAGGTTCACGCGGGCTGCGAAGGGATCGATGCGGGTCGGGGCTTTCCGCTGGCGTGGGCGCGGGGTATCATCCTGCCCTCTGTCATTCGATCCCTTGTGAAGGAAGCCATCATGAATTTCTACCCGATTTACCTTTTCGATTCTTCCCGGCATCAAGACCTTCTGCCCTTGGGGAAAATCAAGGACATTGAAACTGTCGCCGCTGCGGTGCGCAAGCTGCGTGATCTGGATGCAGGCGTAAATCCGCGTTTTGTGCGTTTGGGCGCACGTCTGAAAGAGTATGTGGATCGTTTCCCGGTGAGCAATGCGCAAGGGTCGTCAGGATGTTTCTGGCTGAATGATCCAGCGGCGGAACTCAAGAGATTTACCGGCGCGGTGTGGCAACCGGAGATGTACGATTGGGACAAGATCGTGGATTTCTTTGATGTACTTTTTCCGCTGGCGCGAATGTTGCGGCTGGATGTTTACGATGAGGCAAAGGGCGTTTACCTTCCTGCTTGGGACATTGGCCTTCCCTTGGAAGAGAGTCTCCGGCAGCGCGCCGCCTATGACCCGAACTTTCTGAAGGTGGAAACACGCTCGCTGACAAAGGATGCGATCAAGAAGCGGTTTCTGGAGAAACTGACCGGCCCCTTGGCAGAGCACGGTTTCAAGCTCATTTATGTGATCGAGGATGAAGGTGATGGTCAAGAGCCTCGTGGAGAATATGATGGGTATAAGCTCTGGAACGAGAGTTTTACTTTCCATTACGAAAATTCAGGAGTTGACCAAGTCATAGACGGTTATATTCACGAAAAGGGAGTAGTACGTTGTTATTTCAAGTTTTTCAGTGGAAGTCAGCGCTTGAGGGAAATCTACATCAAGCACCTTGGAAGGAATCCAGATGACATCCCCCCCCCATATTCTGGAATTCCGAATCTTCAACTCTCATTGGATAAATTGCTGCCAGACTTTCAATCTGGATGGAATAATCCGGAGGAAATCGAGTTGGCAGATACGATCGAAGAGGTTGATTGGCGGGTAGCGGATATCTTGAAGATTGCGCTCCCGTTGATGGTCAAGCTGCGGACATTGAGGGGTGTGGAAGATTTTTATTACAATGAGAAGGAATTCGAGGATAGACTCAACTATCTTACATCGGATTCATTTTCTTGGGCGCTCGCAGTTGCCGAAACACTTCATGCTCATATGATAGGTAACCGGGAACGTTTTGAATTCCTGGTGCAACGGATTGAAAAATGCCTTGCGCAGCCCTTTAAGGACCATGACGATTGTGATGCGCTCACGTACCCAGGTGCATGGGATTATCAAAAAAAATACGCTGCTTTGGTTGATAAGTGCCGCAAAGGCATCATCCCACAGGCAAATCCAGATGATCCGGCGTAAGCGCGCATACCTTCTCACGTCATGCGTTGGGACATCTTTTGCAAGGTCATCGACAATTTCGGCGACGCGGGCGTCTGCTGGCGGCTGGCCGGGCAACTGGCGCGGGAACACGGGCAGCGGGTGCGCCTCTGGGTGGATCGGCCAGACGTGCTCCTGCCGCTCCTGCCCGCCGGGGCGGATATCTGCCGGAATGCCGCTGCGGATTCCCCCCCTGGCCTGCCCGAAATCCGCCACTGGCGTGAGGATGTGCCCGCGCAGGCATTCGCGCCCCCGGCGGATGTCGTTCTTGAAGCCTTCGCCTGCGCCCTGCCCGAAGCCTGCCTTGCCGCGATGCTCGCCCGTCCGCGGCCGCCCTGCTGGGTCAATCTCGAATACCTGAGCGCCGAAGCATGGGTGGAAGCCTGCCACGCCCTGCCTTCGCCCCATCCGCGCCTGCCGCTCGCAAAACACTTTTTCTTCCCCGGCTTCACCGCCAAGACAGGCGGCCTGTTGCGGGAAAAAACGCTCTTCGCCCGGCGCGCGGCATTTTATGCGCACGCGGGACAAGAAAAGCTGCTGGCTGCGTTGGGTGTGGAAATGCGGCCCAAGACCCTGCTCGTCAGCCTGTTCTGTTACGCGAACGCGCCGCTGCGCGCCCTCTTCGCGGCCTGGCGGCAGGAATCCGCCGAATCCGCCCCGCTCCTCTGCCTGCTCCCGCCAGGCCAGCCCCTTGCCGCCACGCGAAAAATCCTGGGCGGCGACGGCCCTTGGCAACTGGGCGCGGCCCGCATCGTCCCCATCCCCTTCCTGCCGCAGGATGACTACGACACCCTCCTTTGGGCCTGTGACCTCAACTTCGTGCGCGGGGAGGATTCCTTTATACGCGCCCAATGGGCCGCAAAA
Organism: Zoogloeaceae bacterium; assembly: GCA_031290955.1. Classification (GTDB taxonomy): domain Bacteria; phylum Pseudomonadota; class Gammaproteobacteria; order Burkholderiales; family Rhodocyclaceae; genus Azovibrio. Next base: position 11,096 of record JAISLJ010000221.1, read on the forward strand.
CCCTTCGTCTGGCAACCCTACCCGCAGGAGGATGCGGCGCACCTCAAGAAACTGGCCGCCTTCCAGGAACGCTACACGGCATCTCTCGACCCAAGGGCGCGAAAAATCCTGGAAACATTCTGGCAGGATTGGAACCAGCCGGAAAACGCTTGCGACGAGCGCCTTGCCCGGCACTGGCAAGCCCTGCGCCAGATATTGCCGGGACTGGAACGGCATGGCGAGGCGTGGGCGCAACATCTGGGCGCACAGGAAGATTTGGCGACGGCGCTCGTTCGCTTCTGCCAATCGCGGGTATAATTGCCGGTTTTCATTTCACGCCTGCAAATCATGAAAATCGCACAGGAACTCCGCTCCGGCAACGTCATCATGGTGGGGAACGACCCGCTGGTGGTGCAGAAAGCCGAGTACAACAAATCCGGGCGCAATACCGCCGTGGTCAAGATGAAACTGAAGAACCTGCTTTCCGGCGCGGCCTCCGAAGCCGTGTATCGCGCCGACGACAAATTCGAGGTCGTGCAGCTTGACCGCAAGGAAGTCGCCTATTCCTATTTCTCCGACCCGATGTACGTGTTCATGGATGCCGAGTACAACCAGTACGACATCGAGGCCGAGAACATGACCGACGCCCTGAAATACCTGGAAGACGGCATGCCCTGCGAAGTGGTGTTCTACAACGACAAGGCCATCTCCGTGGAACTGCCCACCAGCGTGGTGCGCGAAGTCACCTACACCGAACCCGCCGTCAAGGGCGACACCTCCGGCAAGGTCCTGAAACCCGCCCGCATCACCACCGGCTTTGAACTGCAAGTCCCGGCCTTCGTGGAAATCGGCGACAAGATCGAAATCGACACCCGCACCGACGAATACCGCAACCGGGTAAAGTGATCTCACTTCCAGACAGAGATTCTGGGTGCGCAGACCCCGGACACGCTGTTTTCCAGAGAACTCTGGGTCTTCATCCCCTGAAACGAAAGCGCCGATGGATTGCCACGGGCCTTCGGCCCGAAGAATGACGAGGATTTGACGGTTTGCCTCGCCATTGCAGGTGATTCCCAAAGTAGGGGCGGCATCCTGCCGCCCTTTCCATCCCACAGGGTGGCTGGAAGCCGCCCCCCACTTTCTGGCGCGAAGCGCCACACATCTCTTTCCCTCGCCCGCTTGGCGGGAGAGGGTCGCTGCGCTCCGCAGGGAACGGCTCCATCACCCGGCGCTTCGCGCCGAAGGGTGGACTCCCTTGTATCTTCCCCTTGCAGGCCGAAACGGATAGATTCCACCCGTTTGACCGGCCCGGCTGGATAGTTCGTTGCGCCCTTGGAACAGAGATGATTCCGTGAGAGAGCCAGGAGC
>JAISLJ010000222.1 GCA_031290955.1 Zoogloeaceae bacterium
GGCGTCCGCCGCAACATGCCAATTGCCTACGGGCTACGCCCTCCGGCAATTGGCATACGGCATCAAAAAGCGGACAATTTGAAAATCATGAAAGCGGACAGATTCAAAAGCTCGTAACAATGTGTTTTGCGGATGGCACTCCTTGCGGACAGGGAAAGGAACCAACACATGCGGCGTGAAGCCCGATCATTCTCCGGATTCTTCTTCCTTCTGGAATTCCGGCCTGTTGTCACCATGCGCGTGCTTACCTTCATCACCCAGCTTCTGTGCGCCCTGTTTCTTTCTTTTCAGCGAGAAATCACGCCAACGGATTGTGTCAAATCAATGTGACTGACTACTAGCACGCGCTCCTGAATGCAGTAGATCGGGCTGGCCGTGTATTCATTGTTCTGCTTGCGCAGATTGACGGCTATGTGTGCAAGGAATTCGGCGGCATGGCTCACGATGGCGTCCCCTGTGTGCTGGCGACGCTGCGCGCAATCACCCGGTAGATGTCCTCGATCACGGCTGCGTCCTCGATGGCGCCGTCGAAAACCTCATCGACGATTTGGGCCAGCAGGTCGCGCGAGATTTCGGGCGGCAGGATGGTCGCCGGCGTATCGTCTTCCGGCTCCGTGAGCGCCAGCAGCATGGCCGAGTTGGCCTGCGTGAGCGCAGTTGTCAGCGCGGCGACGCCGTGCTGGCTGGTCTGCACCTCAAGGCGCGATTTCGCCTCTACGATGTCATCGCGCATGGACTTGAATACTTCTTTGTTGGTCATTGGTGTATCTCCGGGTATTCGTCATGCAGCAGGCCGTCCAGCGTCCGGCCCGACTTCGTTTTGCCGACGCGCAGCATCACCGCGCCACCGTCCTTCGTGCTCTCGTTCTCGAAGCAATGCACGGTGCCAGTGTTGGCGACGATGAAAGCCGGCACGCGCTGGGCGCGGCCCATCGACGTGTCGTATTCCTCGCCCTCTTCAGGCGGTCGCCAGTCGCCCCACTGTTTGAAGTGGAAGGCGACGCCGCCGGCGCGGCACTGTTCGCGCAGCTCGCGCACCCAGGCGGGGTACATGGGGCGCGATTCGGCGGAACCGCTCTCGCCGCCTACGATGACCCAGTGCAGGCCGTCATCGGCAGGCTTGCGCAGTTCCATCTGGCGCTTGCCGGCGTGGGTTCTGAAGTTGCCCGTCGGCTCGCTGAAGATGTGGAAGCGGAGATCCACGCGCCCCAGCAACGGCTCCATCGACAGGAACCGCACGGCAACCGGCAGCGCCAGAAGCTTCGGGATGTCGCGGTCGGCTTCGGTCTGGCTGGTGATGGTTGCGCCCACCCAGACGTTTTCGGGGATTCCGTCGGGGAACATGGCGGCCAGCATCTTGTCGGCATTGCCGATGCGCTTGGTCAGCAGCAGCCAATCCAGGTGCGGCGTAGCGAGGATGAGCGCGGCCAGGTCGTGCCGCCATTCGTCCGGTACGGCGTTGTCGAACACGTCGGCCAGCGAGGCGCAGAAGACGCGGTAGCGCACGCCCAGGCGGGCCGCCGTGGCGTTCCACCTCACCGGCTGTGCCCAGTTCGACGCGTTGGTACGGCGACGCGGCGCGCCCGGCCCCCAGTTGATCGCCACGCCACCGCCGAAACGGGCATTGCGCGTCTCGGCATAGCAATGGTCGCAGCCAGGGCCTACCTTCTGGCAGCCCTCCCAGGGGTTGAACGTATTGTGCGTCCATTCGATTTTCGAGTTTTCAGCCATGAGGCCCATCCTGTTCTTGTGTTGGGTCGAAGAACCCAAGGCGCCCGCGCACGGCCTGAAATGGAAGCGCCGCCGCATCCTTCAGGGCGAATCCGTACTTCCCGAAAAACCAGGGCGAAGGGCTGTCTTCGACGCATCCGACGATGGTTGCGCGCCCGACGATGCCGCCGCGCTCCAAGCTGTCGAATGAGGGGATCGTGATTCCGAGTTGCGCGGCCAAGTCGGCCCCGTCTTCGTATTCGGCGCGCGTCATACCCTTGGCGGCATGGATCAGGAACTGGCCTCGGTATCCCGTCGGCCATGACCTGTTTTCGATGTCCTTGAAGCCGTCGCCGTCGATCTTGCCTATGCCCTTCAAGAGTTGGGACGCGCCGGCGGCCTCTTGGGTGGTCGTCATGGTTAGGGTTCCTTCGATGTTGGGATGCAGCGCGGCGCGCTGCCTGCCTGGCCGGGGCGTCCGGCCAGGGCGAGGCTTACGGCTTGCCGTAGAGGATCGGGAAGCCGGTCGCTTCCTTGATCGCGGCGATTTCATCCTCGACAGCGGACTTGAATATCTTGTCCTGGCGGATCAACTCGTACCAGAACGAAAGCTTTCCGCCCGATTCCCGGTACTTCAGGCGCGCCTCGACAGCGTAACGGTTCTTGCTTCCCTCGAACACCGGAATGCCGAGGGTGAATCGCTCGAACACCTTCATCGTCGCGCGCGTGTCGCTGTTTTCCTCGTCGACGAATTCGATCGAGAAGCCGCCCGATTGCAGGTTGGTCTTGCTGCGGAATTTCTTTTCGGAATGCGCCTCGAATTCCAGCGCCATGCGCAGCATTTCCGACCCGGTCGGCATGCTCGTCACGCTGGCGATGTCCCCAAGATTGTCTTCGAGGAAAACGGCGAAGTCGTTTTGCGACTTCACCTTCTTGTTGTCGGCAAGCCAGCGATCCCACTCCACGGCATTGCGCATCCCGAGACAGCAAAGGTGATCGCGCCATTGCGGGTCATTTGCGCCGTGGTCGTTGATGACCGCGACGATATGGCAGGCGCTTCTAACATAATCGACGCTCACATAGAATACCGATTTGTCCGGAATGCCGTGTTTCATGGAGTATCGGATCAGGCTGTCGGTATCGTCGACCGTGACGTTGGCGCGTTTACGTTCCGGGTTGCCCAGAAGATTTTCCAGGCTTTGCAGCTGGTAGCCTTCCGGGACGATGACATAAGGAACGCTGCCGTGGGTGGTCTGGGCGCCGACCATCGAGGTCGACATCTTGACGATGGTGCTTAGGTTTTCTTCCATTTCTTGCTCCTTTCAGGTTTCAGGGATCAGGCTCCAATTACCTTTAGCGCGCGTTCCTGTTCAGTTATGCGGGTCAGTTCGATCTTGAGTTGACGAGGGTCTTCCGCCAACAGATTGCCCTCCGGCGTTGCCCAGAGAAGCGATTCGGGCGGCAGGCCCTTGGGCTTGGTAATGCTCACGTCGGCCCTGACCGCCAGCGCGCCAGCGGTGGACGGCTTGATGGCGATCTTCAGCGTCAGCGTGCCGGCCTTCTGGTAGGAGGCGACGGCGTTGATGAGTTCGCTGAACTTCGTGCCTGCCACGTCCATGATGGGCAGCAGGTCGCCGTCCTCGGTTTCGACGCGGACGGACGTGAGGTTTTCATTGAGCGGCTTCGACATTTCTGGATTTCCTTTCAGGTGGGTGAGTGAAACGGGTTATGCAGCCAAGGCCACGGCATCCGCCGGAGCCTGGATCTCGGTGGCGTCCAAGATTTCGATACCGACGCGGTGCGCGGCGTCCGGGAAGTTGTGCTCCGGCAAGCCTTGTGGTGCTCCACAATGCCGGCATCCGTCAGCGAATATCCGAAGCTCTTGAAGACAGGCTCGTGGCGTTGGAGCAGGCCGGCTTCGGCCATTCGCTCCGCTTCGTCCAAATCCTTCTCGTCAAGCAGCATCGGAGCGCCGAAGTTCATCATGCTGGTGGCGACTTGGCTAAGTATGCTGGTGCTGTTTCCGCTCATGCCGAACCTCCTTCCTCGGCGTCGGCAGCCACTAGCGGAACCGAATCGACGATGCCCAGGATTTCGTTCAAGGCGTCGTACTTGCTGATGCCGTTCGGTTCCAGGTAGCGGTGCATGACGCCCAGCACCTTGCGCAGCGCCTGCTTGGCCTGTTCTCCGTCGGCGATCGGCGGCGAACTGCGGCTCACCAGGTAGGGAGCGGCGGCCAGCAGGCCCGCTTCCGTGCTGATGGACGGGGCAATCAGCCGGCCAGCGGCGGCGTGGCGCTCCGCGCATTTCGCCTCGGCGATGCCGAACGCTTCGGCAGCACGCTCCATGCGCGGGTTGTCGGCGATGGTGATGCGCTCGCCGCGCTCCCAGAGGAACATGCAGAAGTTCGCCACGTCGCGCGGGTCGCCCTTCCAGAGGTGCCCCACCAGCATGTCGGTCAGTTCGTCGGCGGTGACTTCCGCCTTGTCCTGCCAGCCGTCGCGCCCCTTCACGCGCGCCACGGCCAGCTTGTCCTTCAGCGCGGCGGCGAAGCGATCCACGGCCTCGTCGTCGGGATGAATGGCTTGAGCGTGCTCTTCGCTGTGCCCGAGTTCGCCGCACGGCTCCCAGCACTGGGCGCGATTCGTGCAGGCGTGCTCGCCCATGTGCGGGGTGCCCGGGCAGACCGCCGGCGCGGCTTGTTGAACTGTGCTCATGGTTGCTCCTATGCGGCCATGCTGTCGGCGATGCGCTGGCTGGCCGCGTCGAGGTCGATTTCGAGAAGCCAGGCCACCACGACGGATTCATGCACGCGGAAGTGCAGCGTCAGCGCGTCGATGATTTCGTCATCGGTAGGGCGGTTCTTGCCTGCTGGCGCGGGGCTGGCGCGTGATACCGCCGGCGCCGGCGCGGGGCTGGGTCGTGCCGTGGCCGTGCTGGGGGCGGGGTCGGTCAGCGGAACGGCAGGCGGGGCGGCCTGCTGCTCGGCGCGCAGCTTCGCTTCGGCTTCGGCTTTCGCCTTGGCCTCTTCCTCGGCGCGGATGCGGGCGCGGTCGGCTTCCAGCTTCGCTTCCTCGTCGCGTTTCTGTTTCTCAATGCGCGATTCGACCGCCAACTTGAAGTCTTCCAGCGGCTTTTCAACCAGGGTTTGCAGATCGTGAAAGATGTTCTTGTAGTTTTCAGCGGCTTGCGCAAACCACGCCAATTTTTCGCGCCATTCCCGCGCTTTTTCATCCACTTCAATCTTGCTGTTCGCCACGGTTGTGTCAAGCGCGTTCTTCATGTTTTCCAGCTTGCTCATGCCTTTGATCGCTTCGCCGAAAAACGGCTGCGGCACAGAGAAGAGCACGGGACGATCAAGCCTCTCAACCAATTCTGAAAACTCGAAATTGATTTTCTGCTGATGATCGCGGAATTCCTTGATCGCCGCATCGATCATGTTGGTCTTGTTCCGTTCCTTTTCGCTTTTGACCAATCTGTTCAATTTCAGACGCACTGTGCGCAGTTCTTCTTTGATCTCGTCAATTTGACCAAGAGCCGTTCCAATATCACGAGTCTGCGAAATGATCGCGGCCTTGGTCGTTTCGAGAGTTTCCTCCGATTTTTTCGCCCATTTCACCGTTTCTTCTGCATCCAGAAAATCTTTATCGGTGACAAGAACGGTCTTGATGCCCGCCAAAATCTCCCGCGCCTTGGCGACGTACTCTCCCAGGTTGCTCTCGGCGACATGCCCTGTTACGCGGATGAAAGGCGTAGGCATGGTTTCGGGCGTTACGCCGATCACTTCCGGCGCAGATTCTTCCAGCTTCCAGTTTCCAAGGTCTTCAGTGAATTGCCGCCAGCCAGCGATGATGCGCGCGAACCAGTTTTGGTCGGGCAGAACTTCAATGTGCTCGAAGCGATCCCTTGTGCCGTCCGACACCACGAAGATCAATCGCTTTGCACCCGTCACCAACATGATTTGCTGGCACTGGGGCATGTGCTCTTCGGGCAGCATGCCAGCAGCAACGGATGCGGCCAGCTCGGCGGCCCATTGCTTGTGCTCGAAGGCGGTGTCGTAGCTCATCGTCAGGCCATCGCACGACGCGGATAGGATGCCGCCGGTGTCCTCGTTGGAGCACGTCACCGGGTACAGGTCTTCGCCGATCAGGTCTTCGACGATGGGCCGCGCCATCGCTTCGACTTCGTGGCCGTAGTCGAGGATGTTCACCTGCACCCAGTCGCTGAATTCCTTTGGCGTGCCAGTGTGCTTCATGCGCAGCAGTTCGGAGCGCGTCGTTTTCTTCGACAGGCCCAGCATCGCGGCGGCCTCGCTGGCGCCGTGGTGGTTCAGGCGGAAGGCTTGCCACTCGGGGCTGCCTTGTTGAAGGTCATGGATTTTCATTCTTGAGCACCCCGGCGCTGGCCCAGCCCGCAATCTCCATCTTCATGTCGGGCGTGAGCAGTTCTTTGGTTTCGATCATGGCGATGAGGTCATTCACCGGCTTGCCGGCTTCAACTTGTTTTTTCCAGACCGGCGACTTCTTGGCGAAGTTTTCGGAGCTGCACATCGGCAGCGTCTTCCCGCCGCCCGCGCTGCTGGTGTTTCTAGCGCCCGCGCCCGCACTCTTGCCGGCCTGCTCGGCTTTGTTCTCCATGACGCTCTTCCACGAGGATTCGCCGTCGCGGATGGCGCCGTAGATGCCGCGCAGATTGACCAGCTCGGCTGGCGAACAGGTATCCAGCGTGTGGCCCAGGTATTCGGTCAGGTCGGCCGCCTTGACGCCGATTTCGCCGAAGGCATCGGCGATGCGCTTGCGCTCGGTGCCCGGGTCGCGAGCAGCTTCGTCGAGGCGGATTGCCTTGATGATGGATTCGGCCTCGTCCTGCATGTCGCCGGGGATGATGCGCAGGCCCAAGGTGCGGATGGCCTTGGAGATTTGCGCAGCGCGCTTGTTCAGCAGGTCGTCATCGGTGGCGGGCACCGTATAGACGTTGCGGTTGTAGCTGTTCTTGCGCACGCCGATGTAGGTGCCATCGTCGGCTGGCTTCGATCGCTCGACGGTTTTGGTCACGCGCACGTCGAGCGGGTAGGTCAGGTTGGATTCCAGGTCGGTCACGCTGACGCGGTGGATTTCCTTGCTCTCGTCCTCGAAGATCATGGTGGTTTCCACTAGGACGTTCGTCATGCAGCGCAGAGCGACTTCGACGAAGCGGATGCCCAGACCTTCCACGCCGTTGCCGATGGGTTTGCGGTAGTAGGCGCTCTTGTTGTGGGCGAAGCTGGGACGCCTACATTCCTTCAGCAGGTCTTGGCGCACCTGATCCCAGTTGCGCGGACGGCGCAGCGCCATCACGTAGCGAGCTTCGACGACGGCCTTGGCTTGGGCGGCCACGTAGGCGGACGCGGTTTCGGTGGTGGCGAGCGTGACGGCAGAGCCGCCGAACTCTTGGCGAGCAGCGAGTGCGCCGCCCTGTTGCATGTCGTTCATGGTTTCTCCTTGATGATGGGATGAGCGGCGGTTACAGCGTTACCTTGGCGAGGCGCCAAGACTTGCGGATGCCGTACCCGCGTTTGAGGTAGTAGTGAAAATCGGCCAGCAGCTTCAGCGTCTTCTTCATCTGGCCGGCTCCACGCTGATTTTGGAAATGCCGAACCGTTCGAGCGCGTCGATGGCGGCGTCGCAGGTGCTGGCGAAGAGCGCGGCGTAGCGGAAGCGTGCGCCGGTGGTCGTCGTCACCTTGACCTGGCACTTGATGAGCGGCTTGGGGCGTGCGAAGTCGCCCGCCAAGGCCGCAGCCTGCGGTGTGCTCATGGCTATCCCTTTCAGATGGTTCCGAACGGATGCAGGCACCGCTTGGCGTCGATGTACGCCTGCTGGGCCTGCAATGGGTCGGAGAAATGGCCCAGGAATTGACGCTCCCGGTTCAATCACTCCGGCCAGACGCGGAGCCTGGCCGGTTGCGGCATTGATGCGACGTAGTGCGCGCGCCGCACCCCTGCTGTGCCCGCTGTCACGGGCGTCTCGCCACGACTTTGCGGGGCTTGGTGCAGGGGGCTTCTACTTCTGCCCGTCGTTACCTGCGCCACGGACGGGTGGGCGTTCGCAGTTCGCAAATAGCGAACGTGCAAACCGAATCTATGGTTTCAACGCAGCCCCACGGGCCACTCCCCCAGGGAGATTCGGGTTTCGCGCACTTTTGCTTCTACCGTGCGCGCCACGGGGTAGGAGGTTGTCGCCGCGCCCTCTTGCGAAGGGGCCTCGCCTCTGTTCATCCATCAAGTTTTTAAAGAGCGTTGCGCTCGGCATTTACCTGCTGTTGCGCGTGTTGTTAGGCGAAGATTACCCATAGGTAAGCGTCATGTCAATACCCATGGGTAACTATTTTTAATAAAATAAAAGCCCGCGACGTGCCGGGCTTGCGGAGATGGAAGATGGAAGACTGGAAGATGTGGGCGTTGCTGGCCCTCAACCTGGTGGCCTGGACTTGGAATCTGGTGGCGGCCATCCGCCGCGACAGGAAGGCGGCGCGGCTAGATCAGGCTGCCTTGGGTGCTGGGTTGCTGCCGTCGGCCGATAGGCTGGCGCCGTTGTCGGGGTCGGCCGACGACGAGGCAGCGAGAAGGGAGACGACCGAATGGCTGGCGCAGGCCATGAACAAAATGAGAGCGCGCGACCAAGCGGCGCAGGCCGAACTTCGCTCTCGCGTCGAGGTCGTTACGAAGGAAAGTGCTGCCGCAGTTCTTCCAGAAGCGCGTTTGCAGTTGGCAGAAGAGATTGCACCTCTGCTTCAGGCCATTCAGAAAAAAGCGCATGACCTTCAAGCTCTTCAACCTGCGCCAGCAGGTGTGCAAGGGCTAATTGCGGATGTGCGCGCTCTTTCAGAAGCGATAAGCAAAAGACCTTGAGCAGTCGGTTTTCAAGGTTCGTTGATGCAATCGTGGCTTCGTAGATGGATTTTTCTTCGTCGTTCATCCGTTATCCCCCGCCCATGCGGCGCTTCAGTCCGTCCCGGTACAAGATCGCTCCTATATCTGCGAGCACGGCCATGTCGTCTTCGGTGAGTCGAGGCTTGGCGAATTCCATCCAGCTCGCATCCTTGAGCCGTTCATTGCGCTCCGCCTTCGCGCCACTCGGCAACATCATTCAACCAGAGTGTTTTGTATGGAATCTTCCCGTAGTTGCACCAATAAACAAGCTGACCGAATGCTTGCTCGTGATCTGGCAATTGAAGGACTACGCACGCTTCGGAATGGTATTGGATACTTGATCCAGGCAACGCGTTTTCTTCTTTACTCTTCTGGATTGCCAAAATCGCTGTGTTTTCCTCGTGAGAGCAGTGCCCAACGGCACAGGCGGTTAAATCAAGGCGAAAAACGACGGTAATCATTGGCGTTCCAATTCAACGCGACGCAGGACAATGGAGCGAAGTTCTTCCTCCCACTCTTGGACAAGGCGCGTGCGCAGGATTTTTGCCCATTCGGGCGCGTCCCAATCGGTGGCAAGGTCTTCAACGTCCACCATAGGCAACAGCAACACTACTTGCTCGTCGTCGTCCAGCTCGGCGACGGCCTTGAAAATCATTTGGTCAAGATACTGCATCGTGGCTTCGTAAAGACCATTCTCGCCGCCCTCTTGCAAAAGCAACCCCAGGAACGCCAGACCGTTTTCAATGCCTTCGCGCGGCTCTGGCGATGGTGCGGCGCGAAAATACGCCAGCACCGTATCGCACACCCGGCGCTTCAGCTCGGCGCGGTCGAACTGGAGCCATGTGCGAGTAGCCGAACCCAGCAGGCGCAGGCGGCCGAAAAGCTCATTTGAGCGGTCTTGCGGCTCGTCTTCATCGGGAGGCAGATTTATCATCTCTTGTCTCATTGCCAGAATACGAGATAGACCGCTTCAAATACCGGGGCGGATTTTTCTTGGCCGGCCACGGTTTTATATTTCGTGTTCGAGACGTAGCGCCCAACAAGATCGAACCCGCCTTCTATCTTTGCACCATCGAAGTAATATTTTTGCAACTGGTCGGGGATGACCACTGCGAAGTAGTCAGTGCTCTCACCCATTCCGCGCGAGCGACGCAAGGCGTTGGCAAGCAATTCGTTGTCTTGCGAGGGCGACAGCGCCGCGAAAAATTCCGGCCTGTCTCCGGCCATCTTGATTTTGCCGTTCATGTAATACAGGCCACCATCCGGTTTAATTTTTGGCGCGCTCGCCAGCGCGCCGCCATGCTCGGCGTTATAAGCGATGGCAGCCTCTTTTAGGTTGGCAGGCTTGACTTGGCCCACCTTGAGCGCGGCCACTCTTGCGGCCTCGGCCTGCTGTTGTTCAGTCGCTCGGCGTTCTTCTTTCTGGCGAACGGCAATTTTCTTTGCCTCGGCTTCCCTTTTAGACTCCTTGACCTGATTGAAGTATTCGCGGTACTGAGATTCGCAGCTCGCATAGCATTGGAAATCAACCGGGTTTGTTGTTGCGCGAAGCTCCGAACAAAACGCCTCTATCGTTGGTGTTTTTTCTTGATTAAGGTCGTTCAGTAGTCTTATGACCCAAGAGTTTGCACGCTCTTGCTGCCCACCGCTGCATGTGTTCTTGGGTTTAAAAAATAACGACTCCCCGGCTTGCGATATGAGCGGGATAAGTGCGGCGACCAATAAAAAATACCTGATATTCACGACATTTCCCTTCTTAAAAGTCTTCGCTGCGCCATGCATTCAGAACTCGTTCGACCATATGATCCGTAATCGCGACCGCTTTCATTCTAGGTAAAAATGAATCAAGCTGATTTATCAGCCCATCCGACAACTTTTCCATTCTCGATGTTTATGCGGAGCCGGAATTGTCCTTTTCTTACCTCCCCATACTTCCATGTTTCCTTCGTCTTGGTTTTTAGTTTTGTGCTATCTATGGCAGCAGGAACACCAAGGGAGTCCTCAAGCTGCTCGACAGTCTGACCTATCCAGTATTCCGAGTTCAATATCTGTTGAACCACATCGATATTATTGTATTTATCAATCAGAAATTGCTTGCGAGCCTCAAACTCAAGCAAGGCTTTCTTTTTGTTTTTTGCTTTTATCCATAGAAAGAATATGGCGACGACGATTATTGTGATAATTATTCCAACGATGTTTGCTACAACAAATCCAAATAAACTTGATATGCCAAAGGCTATGGTCACAATAATTATCTCTCCTATCCCTGATTTGCGCTTCGCCATGTCTATTCCCTATCGCGTTTTTGGTGATTTATTTTTATATTCTGGTCGGCAGCAAGCAATGTCTTCATATGGTTATTCTTCTCCGTGTTCGTTCATTAGGTTGTCAAGCTGCTGATCGTCCATATCAGCAGCACGTTCAGCTCTTTGTCGTGTGATGCCAAGTAACTTGGCGATTTCCGCAATTTTCTTGCCATCAGCCTTGAGTTTCTTGGCCCTTTGAGGAATCACGCCAAACTCCCAAAAGGTAACTGCCTGCCGTACCACTGCTTCCGGATCTGCTTCTGGCATGAGTTTTTCAATGAACGGGAGTGCGAAATCAACACGCATATCAGGTGAACGCACGACATTTCCAAACCCCGGAGACCTCGCCACAGCAACTGCTACCTTATTGATAGCCCGCCAATCTATTTTTTCTTGATGTTCGATAAATTCGCTATCTTCGTTATATAAATCGTCGTTCTCGGTATAATCTTCTTCTGTGCCAATATCCCTGATACCGACACAGAACCATAAATTCGAAGCACCTACTCGCACCTTGGCCTCAAACCCCGTGAAGGCGAATTCACCAGTTTCTGGAAGTCTCTTGACGTGCTTTTCGAGCACGCACAACGACCCTGCGGTAAACAAAGCTTTGTGTTCGCCGAAATCTGGCTTGTCAAGATAGACGAAGGTATGCCCATTGCTGGATACATTTCCCACTCTTCCAATGATGATGGGCAAGTCTAGCGATTCGACCTGTTTTTTTACGGACGCGAAACCCATTTCGACGAAGCGGTGAAGTTCTGACTGTCCAACATGGACGAATCCCTTGTCTACATCCACCAGCTTCGAATTCAGGCCGGCATAGACCGCAAACAGGAACGACATCACAACATCGTCGTCGACCGCCAGACTATCTTTCCCGGCTGCTTTACGGTCGAGAACCTTCTTAAAAAAATCAAACATTTTATTTTTCTTTGTTAATTGTATCATTGATCCAGACCAGTTTAAGCCGCGTTCTTAGTCTTTTTCTCTCCGCCGGTTAGCCATTTATGCGCCTTGTATTGGAGTGCTTCGGCATAGGCTCTTGCATCAGAGTCGGCCCATTCAGGAGTCTCATTTCTCCCATGACCAACAATAAATCTGACAACTTCTACAGTCTCTGCACGGACTTCATCTTGGTTGGTGATACCAAGCAGTTCATTAAGGTCGTTGGTGTCTTTCTGGATCTGTTTTTGCATTTCAACGGCCCTAATTCTCCTATTTTCAAGCACATCTTTCCCTGATCCTTCTTTCATGTCGGCCCCGACTTTCTTTGTTGAAAACAACGCGATCCTGTCAATTTCTTCCTGAATTGACGGACTGAAGTCGGAGACAAGGCAATGCAGTTCCTCTGCAAACTTGATGGCCGCGAAAATATTGAGAACGGAACCCTTTGGCTTGTCAGCATTTAAGTACTGCCAAACCATCCCCTGGTTCCCAACTCCATAGGCTTGCTCGAACTCAAGCTGGCTCATGCCGGCGCGGTCAGCGAACAACTTTCTGAGTCGGATTGAATCCTGAATTTGTTCTTCTGTTGGCGGAGTCTTTGGCTGTTTCTGAGGCTCCATCACCTTTTGGGGTGGCGGTTCTCCTTTTTCGTGGGGCACGTCGCGCTGGAGTTCAGCAAACCACTCAGGGTACTCGGCAACCAGAGCGTCCATCGAATCCTCGCCGATCCGCTTTCTTCCCAGCTTTCCTAGTGGGTAGAGCATACGCGAGACGTAGTTCGGCTCTTTTCCGATGCGTGCCGCGACTGTAGCAATCCCCCCTCGACCAAGGCTGTCAACAAGCCCCTTCAGGGTAGCGCGCCTTTTTTCGTATTTATCCATAGTTGCATTGCATCAAATGTTTACCTGTAAGTAAATAACCTACGGGTATTGCTTTAATACTTACCTGCGGGTATATTTTCCGTATGGAAAAGCTACGTGCATACATCAACAGCCTCAGCCCGCAACAGCAGCAGGGTTTCGCGGAGCGTTGTGGCACCTCCATTGGCTACCTGAGAAAGGCCCTGTCCGTTAAGCCGAATCTCAGCGAAAGCCTCTGTATCAACATCGAGCGCGAATCCGCTGGCGCAGTGACGTGCGAAGAGCTGCGGCCCGACGTGGATTGGGCCTACCTGCGCGGCTCTGGCGCTGCTGCGAACAACGAGACGACTGGAAGCGAGGCTGCGGCATGACGGCTTTCCTTTCTTTCGAAGAAGCCAGTTTCCACCACCGCAAAGCGCGGGGCTAGACGAAAAAAAGGAGACGTTCGCCAATGCGCCGCCCCATCAAACAAGCCCACCGCGCCCTGTTTCTCGCCCTTCAGGCCGACGCCAAGGAATACCCTGGCGGCGTCCGCGCCATCGCGGAAGCGATGGGCATGAACGGGAACACCCTCGCCAACGGCCTCAATCCAGACCACGAGGCCCCGCCGCCGTCCTTCAGCGTCATCCTCGAAATCGTCGTCGTGGTCCAGGCCAAGCGCGCCATCTTCGCGCTGGCGCACCTCGTCGGGCAGGTGCCTATGGACTTCGAGCTTGAGCCGCGCGAGCCGGCCGAAGCCGTGCGGCTTTTCCTGTCCCTGGTGTCATCGGCGTCGAAGCTGCTGGGCGTGGGTTCCGAGGCCGCGAAGGATGGCCGGTTCTGCGCCAACGAACGCCGCGCCCTCGAACCGCTGCTGCTGTCGCTGATGAAGGCCACCGGCGAACTGCTGCAATCCATCCGGGGAGGTGCCCTGTGAGCGCCGTCATCGCTCCGCCGCACGACTGTCTGACCCCGCCCGAACTGCTGGCAACGCTGGGCGAGTTCGATCTCGATCCCTGCGCAAGCGAATTTCGCATCGACCAGTGCTACTTCGGCGACTGCCGAGATTTCATGCGCGCGATGATCGCTGTGGGGGGGCGTAAGGTGCAGACCATCGTCACCTCACCTCCGTACTGGGGGCTGCGCGACTACGGAGTTCCGGGGCAAATCGGGCGGGAAGAAACGCCGCATGAGTACGTGGCGACGCTGGTCGAAGTGTTTCGCGCCGCGCGGGAATTGTTGGCAGATGATGGAACGCTCTGGCTCAATCTCGGAGATAGCTACGCAACACGAAAGAACGGGAGCAAGGGCAACGCAGCGAACGATTTGTCACATTCTGAATGGAGAAGGGCGCACGGCGTGCGCAGTGGCGGATTACCCGACGGCTTGAAGCACAAAGACCTTGCGGGAATTCCCTGGCGTGTGGCGCTGGCGCTACAAGAGGATGGATGGTATTTGCGACAGGACATCATCTGGCATAAGCCCAACCCAATGCCGGAAAGCGTTTCCGACCGCTGCACCAAGGCGCACGAGTATTTGTTCCTGTTGTCGAAATCGAGCCGGTACTACTTCGACGCCCAGGCTATCCGCGAGCCGGCCGCCGGTGACGAACATCACCGAACGAAAACCGGGCTGGTGGACTACGCCGAACGCGCGCGCTCGCGCCGCAACAGCTTCGCGCGCGTCACCAAGAACTCGGCTGGCGAACACGGCCAGAAGCCGCAGTTCCGGCCTGACCGTGAGGATGTGGATTATGCGGGGATGCGCAATAAACGCAGCGTCTGGACAGTCGCCACGGAGGGCTATAGAGGCGCGCACTTCGCGGCTTTCCCGTCGGCGCTGATCAAACCATGTATCTTGGCCGGTAGCCGACCTGGCGACATCGTGTTTGACCCGTTCCTTGGCTCTGGCACAACGGCGCAAGTAGCCCAGGCTCTGGGCCGCCATTGGGTGGGCTGCGAGCTGAACCAAGATTACTCGCCGCTGCAAGACGAACGGACGCGCCAGCGCGGCCTGATGTTGGCTGCGGAGGGGGTGGCAGGATGATTGTTCACGTCATCAGCGTGTCCGGCGGCAAGGCTGCCTATGGCCTTTGTGAGCAATGGCAGGCGCTCATAGAACAACAAGAGAGGGACGCAACGTATGCGTAATTACTCAAAAGTCGGCCCCCAGTTCTGGATCGGCCCCACCGGCAAGAAGCTGCGCGCAGCAGGCATGGAGGCGCAAATCGTCGCCATGTACCTGCTGACCAGCCCGCACGCCAACATGCTGGGCCTCTATTATTGCCCGACCATGTTCATCGCCCATGAAACCGGACTGGGCTTGGAAGGGGCTTCAAAGGGGCTTCAAAGCGCCATCGAAGCCGGATTTTGCGAGTACGACGAGGCTTCCGAAGTGGTCTGGGTGATCGAGATGGCCTCGTACCAGATCGGGGAGGCTCTCAAGCCTAACGACCTGCGCGTCAAAGGGGTGCAAAACGAGTACGGCTCACTGCCCGAAAACCCTTATCTGGCGCGGTTTTACGAGAAATACAGCACGGCCTTCCGCATGTCCGTCTGCCGGGGAAAAGCAAGCCCCTCCGAAGCCCCTTCCAAGCCCCTCCGAAGCCAAGAACAGGAACAGGAGAAAGAACAGGAACAGGAACAGGAGAAAGAGATACAGGGCGCTTCCGCGCCCCGCACCGGTTCCGGTTCCGGTTTGGCTGATGGCGTCGGGACTGAAAACCCGGATGCCCCTGCTGCTGACGACGAAACCCAGCCGAGGGCGGGCCCTGCCGACCAGCACGGCAACGGCGCCGGCAACCCTGCCGACGACAGCCTATCGCGCGCCCTGGGCGTCCGTGAGCTGGTGGCCGAGGGCGTGGAGCGCCAGCACGCGCTGGACTGGCTGAAGGTGCGCAAGGGCAAGCAGCTGCCCCTGACGCAGACCGCGTGGGAGGGGATGAAGGACGAGGCCGCGAAGGCTGGGCTGTCGATTGCCGAGGCCGTAAAGGTGTCCGCCTTGCAGTCGTGGGCTGGCTTCAGGGCGACGTGGTACGCCCGGTTGAGCCAGGAAGGCGCTGCACCCGCCGCACCCGCTGCGCGCGGCCCGGCGGCCACTGGCACCCACGGCGGCTACGAGAACCGCAACTACGGCCAAGGGGGTGCGCTGTGAGCACGCTGACCCGCACTGGCTTCCACACCACGCCGCTGACTCGCCCCGCCACCTGCGAGACGCACGGCGATTACGAGGCTCGCTGCTATCTTGGCGACGTTTGGACGGCCTGCCCGACCTGCGCCGCTGAAGAGAAGGCCCGCGAGCAGGCCGAAGCCGACGCCAAGGTGCGCGCCGATGCGGTGGCCCGCTGGCAGCGCAAGATCGGCGAGGCCGGCATCCCCGAGCGGTTCCGCGAGCGCCGCCTTGACACCTACGCGGCGAAGCTGCCCGGCCAGAAGCGCGCGCTGGACTTCGCCACCACCTACGCCGCCAAGTTCGGCGAGATCCGCAAGACTGGCCGCTCAGCACTGTTCATTGGCCTGCCGGGCACCGGCAAGACGCACCTGGCCGTCGGCATCGGCTTGGAGGTCATGGAGCACCACGGCGCCGCTGTGCTCTTCACCACGGTCATGCGCGCGGTGCGCCGCGTCAAGGACACCTGGGGGCGCGACAGCCGGGAGAGCGAAAGCGAAGCCATTGCCGCGCTGGTGTTCCCCGACCTGCTGATCCTCGATGAGGTGGGCGTGCAGTTCGGCTCCGACACCGAAAAGTTGCTGCTATTCGACATCCTGAACGAGCGGTACGAGCGCCGGCGTCCGACGATTCTCATGTCGAACCTGGCCCTGGATGACGCCGAAGAGGGCGGGCGCGTGGTGCCGGGCATCAAGTCCTACCTGGGCGAGCGGGTGTTCGATCGCCTGCGCGAGGACGGCGGCCAGTCCGTCGTCTTCGACTGGCCCAGCCACCGGAAGGGGGGCGACCATGCCTAAGCCCGGCGAGCAGCACCACAAGGCCCGGCTGTCCGACGCCAAGGTGCGCGAAATGCGCGCCATGTACCACGGCTGGCAGGCCGGCGCCTGCGCGCACCGTAAGGGCTACGGCGTGTTGGGCCGCATCTTCGGATGCAGCCCCTGGGCGGCGCGCGACATCGTGACCTACCGCACGCGGATTGGAGTCTGACCATGAGCGACGTGGTTCTGGTGAAGACCCTCAACGGCGCGCTGGCGCCGGCGGACGCGGAGGCCGCCGCCTTCGTCGAAAAGCTGCACGAGAAGGGCGGCGGCGAAATCCGCATCAAGCGCCTGGCCGGTCTCGGCAAGCATGTTGCCAACGGTATCAGCAACCTCATCGACTGCGAACACGAAAAGATTGTCGCCAGCATCGAAGCCGCCGAAGCTCAGGAAGGGGTGCGGCATGAGGGCGCTTGACCTGATTGGAAAACGCTTTGGCCGGCTCGTCGTCGTCGAGCGCGTACCCAGCGCGTGTCCTGGCTCAGCAACGTGGCGTTGCCGCTGCGACTGCGGAGGAACGAAGGACGTGTTCTCGAAGTACCTGTCGAACGGCACAGTGTCGTCGTGCGGATGCCTCGTTCGCACGCACGGCCACACATCGGGTGGCAGCAGGACGAAGACGTACATGGTCTGGGACTCCATGCGTCGACGGTGCGAGAACCCAGGTCATCGCGCCTACCCGGACTATGGCGGCCGAGGTATTACCGTTTGCGACCGTTGGCGCGATTTCAGTTGCTTCTTGGAGGATATGGGGGAGAAGCCAGAAGGTTTTTCCTTGGATCGAATCGACAACTCGCTCGGGTACAGCAAGGAAAACTGCCGCTGGGCAACGTCGCAGGAGCAGAACAGGAACACGCGCGGCACACGGATGGTGACTTGCGACGGGGAGTCGCGGAGCATCATTGAATGGTCGGAACTGAGGGGCTGGCCGCACCACGTCATTGCATCACGCCTGCGCGCCGGCTGGTCTGAACGGCGAGCCGTGTCCGAGCCTTGGCAGATGAGGAAGGCCAAGGGATGAGCCAGATAACGATCATGCGCACGGAGCGGGCCATGCCAGCGGCCGAGCTGATCCTGAACGCTATCCGCGACTTCCTGTTCGGCGTCATCGACGGCTTCACGAAGGACGACCGGCGCGCTTGGCGTCGGCTTTGGAAACGCATCAAGGACATGGAGGCGGGTGAGTTGCTCGTGGTCGATGTGGTGATGCCGCGTTCGGGGCCGTATCACCGCCGACACATGAAGATCGAGCAGTCCGTCTTCGACGCCCAGGATCGTTTCGACGACTTTGAACAGTTAAGGTTTCAGGAATGAGTAATACGGCTGGAAAACAGCACATGGGGAAGGTTGCTGAGATCGGCTGCATTCTCTGCCGCCACTTGGGATTTGGAGAGACGCCGGCACAGGTTCACCACCTCAAGGAAGAGTGCGGAGCTGGCCAACGGCAAAGCGATTTCCTCACCATCCCTTTGTGCCAGCCTCATCACACCGGAAGTGTTGGCATTCACGGCCTTGGGCGAAAAGCCTTCGAGCGCACCTACAAGCTGTCCGAGCTGGACTTGCTTGCCATGACCATCGAACGACTGGGGGCCGGATGCCGGTAAATGCCGACGACACCGTGAAGTGCATCGACTGCGGACACTACCGGATGAAGGATGCCGGGCAGATGGGGAAGATGGGCTTCGGCCTCTTGAAGCTGGCCGACAACACGCGCTACACGCCGGACTTCCTGGTGCTGCTGCCCGACGGGGTGCTGGAGATTCACGAAACCAAGGACGGCTACATCCGTGAAGACGGCTGGCTGAAGTTGAAGGTGGCCGCCGGTATGTTCCCGTTCCGTTTCTTCCTGTGCCAGAAGGCGACCAAGAAGGACGGCGGCGAATGGTCGATCAGGAGGGTATAGGCGATGGCAGAGAAGAAACCGGCGGCGAACACGCGCATGGAGCAGGCAGCGGCGGTCAAGACCATCGGCGCCCGGATGCGGCAGGCCCGCGAACTGTGCAACCTGTCCCAGAGCGCAGCTGCGAAGCGTCTGGGCTACCAGAACCCCTCGAAGCTGTCGAAGGTGGAACTTGCTACCGATACCAACAGCGTGCCGCTCTGGCTCATCGTCCGAGCCGCGCGCGTGTATGAGGTGTCGGTGGACTTCCTCTTCGGCGCGACCGACGACTGGGAAGTTGGTGCCCGGATGACGCAGGAACGGGAAACGTCCGCTTGGATGTTTGACGCCTGGGAGAAGGCCCGGCAGCGCGACATGGAAACCTTGAAGCGCCTGCATGACCGCATGCAGACCCTGACCGAGGCCGTGGCCGTCATGCTGTCCGCATCCGAGGAATCCGCCCTGGCCCTGGCTCGCTTCGCCGAGCTGAACCCCGAGTTCGAGGAAATGCGTGCCGGATCCCGCCTCGTCGGCGCCGTGGAGCGCGCCAACGATGCCGCCAAGAGCGCGAAGACCAAGATGGAGCGGTTCCACATGGAGTGTTCCGTTGCCGCCCCCCAAACCCACCAGTTGAGCCTGGCGCTCTGAACAGGATGGCCGCACCCCCGAAACTCTCGCCGCAGAAATGGGCCGCTGTCCGAACCAAATGGGAGAACGACCCCCGCAACGGCTACACTTGGCTGGTGGCCGAAATGGAGCTGCCTGTATCCGCGCCTGCCGTGCGCAAGACCGCCGTACGCGATGAATGGCTGAAGAAGACCCCGCTGCACCTGCCGGGCGAGAAACCGACGCCGGAAACCATCGAAACCAAGGCAAAGACCGGCAAGAGCGCGAAGCAGAAGGCAACCAGCGGGGGCAAGGTTTCGCGCCGCAAGGTTTCTAAGGTTTCTGGAAGTGGCGAAACCATCGACAGCGAAACCATCGAAACCTTGCCGATGACGACCGCGCAGGCCGTCGAGCGTGACCCAGACGAGTTCGGGGTGTTCGCCGACCTGACCGACCAGCAGGAAATCTTCGTGCGGGAATACCTGGTGGATTGGAACGCATCGGCGGCAGCCATCCGGGCCGGCTACAGCCCCAAGGCCGCCATGCAGCAGGGGTGGAGCCTGCTTCAGAACCCGAAGGTGAGCCACGCCATCGTCACGCTCGCCACGGCGCGAGCGCGGCGCCTTGGCATCGACGGCGACGAGCTGATGCGCCTGTGGGCCGCCATCGTCACGTTCGACGCGAACGAAATCTCGCAGCTCCGCCGGGTGTGCTGCCCCTACTGCTGGGGTGAGGGCCACGCCCGGCAATACACCCCGTCCGGCTTGGAAGAGGCCAAGAAGAAGCACGACCGCGAGCGCGCGCGGCGGAAGAAGGCCGACAGCGCCGACGACATTGGCGAGTTCCCCGACTATACGGACGCCTGGTACGACAAGCGCAAGGCGCCGCACGAGGACTGCCCGGAGTGCCACGGCCACGGCATCGAGGAAGTGTTCTTCAACGATACCCGCAACCTGTCGCCGGCGGCGCGGCTGGTGTATTGCGGCGTCAAGGTGGGTAAGGAAGGCATCGAAGTCCTGATGCTCTCCAAGGAGAAGGCGATGGACAACCTGGCGCGCGCGTTGGGTCTGTTCAAGGAGAAGGAAACCGAGGTGAACATCAACATGGTGTCGGGTGATGAGCTGTTCCGCCTCTACGAGGAAAAGATGCAGCAGGCCCGCGAGCGCCAGGCCCTGGTGCTGTCCGAGCGCGGCCTGATTGTCGAGCCTGACGTGGAGCAACCGGGCGGCGGCGGGTAGCAATGGCGCGGCGGAAGAAGAACCACAACCTGCTGGAAGAGCCGCGCTACCAGGCGTTCGTCGAGCGTTACCACGCCGACTCACTGCGCTTCGCGGTGGAGGTGACTGGCTTCATGCCCAGTGCCGACCAGATGGAATTGTTCCAGTCAATCACCGCGCCCAACGCCAAGGTGTCGGTGGTGTCTGGTACGGGCACGGGCAAGACGGCCAGCTTCGCGCGCATCGCGCTCTGGCATCTGCTGTGCTTCCCGGTGGCGGTCTATGAAGGCAAGGTCGAGGTGGGCAGCAACACCTACATCGGCGCGCCGTTCATCCAGCAGGTGGCCGACG
>JAISLJ010000223.1 GCA_031290955.1 Zoogloeaceae bacterium
CGCACTCTCCAATAGCGGACGAATCCGCTCGAACTGCTCACGACTGATGTCGCTAGGGTAGGTATGTCTCATCTGTAGAATTTTACCATATTTAGGAGATATTGAACAGGTTCTCAGTGACGAGGAATTGGCGGCTCGCTGGTCGGAGAACGTGGTGTGGCAGTAGTACTTCAGCGGTTTGGAATATTACACGCCGAAGCCGCCGTGCGACGCCACGCAGATCGGGCGGTTTTGGACAGCCATCGGAGAAGCGGGGGGTGGAGAAACTCCTGAAGGCCAGCATTGATGCGGCAGTACCAAATGAAGGCGCTACGGTAGTGGGCAGGGGGTTATGCTAATGTTAAACAGTTTGGTCGGGGGGAAGCGGGCGCTCAAACGGCAGCGAACGATCCTGGGTATCGTGTTGCGCGAGATCGGACGCAAACGGACGGAAGCAACGTTGGAGAATTCGGCAAGGCTAAGCCAGTTGGATAGTTTGTTGGCGCGCGCCGAACGGATTCGTAACCAGCGCCCCAAAGACAAGGACAAGCTCTACGCTTTGCATGCGTCGGAAGTAGAGCGCATCGGCAAGGCCAGGAAGCGCTATGAGTTTGGCGTCACGGTGGGCATTGCGGTAACACACAAGCAAGGGTTGATCGTGGGCGCAAGGGCATATCCGGGCAATCCCTATGATGGACACATTCTACGCGAACAACTGGAACAGGTGAGCGTCCTGCTTGAAGATGTTGGAGTCAAGCCCAAGCAGGCGGTCGTGGATTTGGGCTTTCGCGGTGTCGATGGGGATAATCCGGGTGTTGAAATTCTCCACCGTGGCAAGACAAAGCGTTTGAGTCTGCGCCAGCGTCAATGGTTGAAGCGACGCTTAGGCGAGAGAACCGGTGATTGGATATTTGAAGGCGGAGCATCGAATGGAGCGGTGCTGGCTGAGCGGCGCGACGGGCGATGCCTTGCATGCCGTGCTCTGCGCGGTGGGTTACAACTTGCGTTGGCCGATGCGCGCGGTGGTGCGCCTGGGGCTGACAGGTCTTTTTGCGCTTTGGTGCTGTTCGTCCGTTTGGCGAAATTTCGTCTGCGCCTGCTCGTCGGGTGAGGTTCAGCAAAAATTATGGGATGAAATGGATTTTGCAGGGGCGACTATTCTACGATCCGTGATTGAATCTCACCAAACAAAGGAGTAAAAGCACATGAGCGATACCCTTTTCACAGTCTGGTGCGCGCCACGCCGAAGACACGGGCGAAAATCCCACGCGTTGCGTGAGGCCGACCTCACGCAACACGAACTGATGAAACGCTACAGCGTCAGCAAGGCCACGACATCCAAATGGCAGAGACGCGAGGAGAATACGCAAACCCGGAAGACCGTTCGCATCGGGCGCACACCCTGCACACCGCCCTTTCCGCCGCCCGCGCCAAGGCGGCGGAAGAGAAGGATGCTACTGCCAAGAAGAAGGGATTCAAGGAATACGCGCCGGGGTTCATTCATATCGACATCAAATACCTGCCCCGGATGCCCGACGAAGCGTCCCGACGCTATCTCTTCGTCGCCATTGACCGCGCCAGCCGTCCAAGTCTTCCTGCATATCCACGATGACCAGAGCGAAGAGAAGCCGCCTGGACTTCCTCAAACGCCTGCAAGTGGCCTGCCCGATTCGCATTCGCACGCTCCTGACGGACAACGGCGCGCAATTCACCGACCGCTTCACTTCCCGGCAGAAACAGCCCTCCGGCAATCATCTCTTCGACCAAGCCTGCGCCAGCGCCCGCATCAACCATCGCCTCATCCCCCCGCGCCACCCGCAGACGAACGGCATGGTTGAACGCATGAACTGACGCATCAGCAAACTTCTGCCAAGACCCACTTTGCGAGCGCCGCCGAACTCGAACAAACACTGAACGACTATTCTCTGGCGTACAACCACTTCATCCCGCAACAGGCCATCGGACATCGATCTCCCATTGACGCCCTCGCATCATGGTATGATCAACACACTGGATTGTTCATTGCTCCAGTCATGATACAAGATCATAATCACGCGGAACTCGATATCTTCCCATACTCCGCAGAAGATGGCGTCAGCAGCGAAAGAATAAAACGCGCTCCAGCAGGCGGGGTGGATTCAACAGCGAGGTTGCCGCCGTGGGCGCGCGCAACGCCCAGCGCAATTGGCAGGCCAAGGCCGGTGCCCTGGCTTTTGGTGGTAAAGAAAGGTTCAAAGATGCGCGCCTGCATTTCCTTGGCGACGCCCGGCCCTTGGTCGGTTACGGCCAGAAACAAGGTGTCGGCCTCGCGCCAAGCGGAAAGTGTGACCTGGCCTGCATGCGGGCTGACCTGCAAGGCGTTTTCCAGCAGGCTCACCAACGCGCCAAAGAGCGGCTTGCGCCCGCCGACCAAGGTTGCGCCGGGGGCGCGGTTATCCAAATCGAGGCGGAGTTGTTCAGCTTTCAGGAGCGGCTCTATCGTTTGCGCCGCCTCCGCAAGCAGCTCGTCTACGGGGATGACATCGCGGCCAATGCTCTCGCCACGGGCGAACAGGAGCACATCCTGAATCAAGCGCTCAAGGCGGCGGAGTTGGGCGACGGTCTTGTCGGCAAA
Organism: Zoogloeaceae bacterium; assembly: GCA_031290955.1. GTDB lineage: Bacteria > Pseudomonadota > Gammaproteobacteria > Burkholderiales > Rhodocyclaceae > Azovibrio. The sequence continues at coordinate 2,594 of JAISLJ010000223.1, forward strand.
AC
>JAISLJ010000224.1 GCA_031290955.1 Zoogloeaceae bacterium
ATCGTCTCCCTACGTCGGCATGACCCGTACAGGTTCAAAGGGTATTTCTCAGCGCCGGTCTTCAACGGCGCACCCCCAACGAAAAGGTGGAAGGTACTGGAAAGCGCGGGTTTGCGCAATGAAAGCCTATCTGTCGCATCCCGGACGATTCGATTCTGGCGGATGAAGGAAGAGTTGTGGGTGGGAAGCATACCACATGTTCATGGCGTCCATAGGGGTTTTGCTGTTGAGTGCGGTCTGGGGCAGGAGTTCGTTGTAGAGCATGGCATATCGGAGCAGCGTCTGTTCCAGGTCTTCGCCGCTCAGAAAAAGCAACAGGCGGCCAATGCGGTCTATGATGATATTGTCAGTTACATCAAAAAAATTGAACACAAGGGACGACTACGGAATATTGTTGCAAGCATGGCTCACAATATCTGCATGCATAGTGACAGCGACTTCCACGGGGCACGGTCTTGATACACTTGATGCGTGCCTCTATGTGTTTGAAAAAATCGGCCGGGACAATCCCGGTGTTCAAAAGCATGTCCAGGACGCCAAAAGAAGGAAAGCGCAGCAAAAACCATGATGCCACGCCGGGCGCTTCCCGAAGCGAGGGCGAAACCCCTCTCTTGTCCCCACGCATCGCGCATTGGGCGTCCTGCCCTCGTTGTAATGCTACAATATGCGTTTTTCGTCCGAGGCCCGGAACATGACCCGCAAGATTCTCGTCACCTCCGCCCTGCCCTACGCCAATGGCGCCATTCACCTTGGTCATCTGGTGGAATATATCCAGACCGACATCTGGGTGCGCTTCCAGAAGATGCGCGGTCACGAGTGCTGGTATGTCTGCGCAGACGATACCCACGGCACCGCTGTGATGCTGCGCGCCGAAGCGGAGGGCATCGCTCCCGAGCAATTGATCGAGCGCGTGAAGAACGAACACATGCGAGATTTCGCCGGTTTCCTGGTCGGCTTCGATCACTACCACAGCACCCACGCGCCGGAAGTGCACGAACTTGCGCATCTCTTCTACCAACGTCTCACGGCAGCGGGCTTGATCGAGAAGCGTCAGGTGCGGCAATATTATGATCCCGTCAAAACCTTGTTCTTGCCCGACCGCTTCATCAAGGGCAAATGCCCAAAGTGTGGCGCGCCGGATCAATACGGCGACAATTGCGAGCAGTGTGGCGCAGCCTACGCGCCCACAGAACTGAAAAACCCTTATTCCGCCGTTTCCGGGGCCAAGCCGGAACTGCGCGATTCCGAACATTATTTCTTCCGCCTTTCCGACCCGCGCTGCGAGCACTTTTTACGCGCGTACACGAGTCACGCCAATGGCGTGTTACAAACAGAAGCCGCCAACAAGCTGCACGAATGGCTGGGCGAGGCGGACGAACACCTGCTCACCGACTGGGACATCTCCCGCGACGCGCCCTATTTCGGCTTCGAGATTCCCGACGCGCCGGGCAAGTTCTTCTATGTGTGGCTGGACGCGCCCATCGGCTACATGGGTTCCTTCCAGCACCTCTGCGCGCGCGAGGGGCTTTCCTTTGACGAATACTTCGCACCGGATTCCAAAGCCGAGTTATATCACTTCATCGGTAAGGACATCCTATATTTCCACGCTCTTTTCTGGCCCGCCGAACTCACGCATGTGGGCTTTCGCACGCCGACAAAAATCTGCGCGCACGGTTTCCTGACCATAAATGGCGCAAAAATGTCCAAGTCACGCGGCACCTTCATCACGGCAGCCAGCTATCTGGAACAGGGGTTGAACCCGGAATGGCTGCGCTACTATTTCGCCGGGAAACTCTCCGGCGGCATGGAAGATATCGACCTGAACCTCGCCGATTTCGTCGCCCGCGTCAATGCCGACTTGATCGGTAAATACGTAAACATCGCCAGCCGCACCGCCGGTTTCCTCGCCAGACGCTTCGACGGCAAGCTTCTGGCCGCCGACGCCAAGCTCCTCGCCCTGAGCAGCGTCAAAACAGCCGCGCCGCGCATCGCCGCGCACTACGAGGCACGGGAATTCAGCAAAGCGATGCGCGAGATCATGGCCCTGGCCGACGCCGCCAACCAGTATGTGGACAACGTAAAACCCTGGGAATTGGCGAAACAGGCGGACAAGGACGCGGAATTGCATCTGGCCTGCACCAACAGCCTGAACCTGTTTTACCGGCTTACCGCGTTGCTGAAGCCCGTGTTGCCCGCCCTGGCAGAAAAGGCGGAAGCGTTCCTGAACATCGCGCCGCTCGTCTGGACGGACACGACAGCACTGTTGCCCGCCGGGCACACGATTCGCGCCTATCACCACCTGATGACCCGCGTCGACCTAAAACAGGTCGAGGCGCTCGTCGCCGCCAACCGCGCCAACCTCGCGCCCGCGCCGAAGACGGCCAAGAGCGCGGGGACGGCGGCGGCAGAGACTTCCGGCACCATCGGCATCGACGATTTCCTGAAGGTGGATTTGCGCATCGCCCGCATCGTCGAGGCCGCGCAGGTGGAAGGCGCGGAAAAGCTCGTGCGCCTCGTGCTCGACATTGGCGAGGAGAAACCGCGCCAGGTTTTCGCGGGCATCAAATCCGCCTACGATCCGGCGCAATTGCAGGGACGGCTCACAGTGATGGTCGCCAACCTCGCGCCGCGCAAGATGAAATTCGGCCTTTCCGAAGGCATGGTGCTGGCGGCTTCCGACGAGACCGGCAAAACCGGCGGCATCTATTTGCTCTCCCCCGACGCGGGCGCAACGCCGGGGATGCGCGTAAAATAGCCAACCCATCAAGCAAGCGACCGCGCGGAATGGAATCCCTTCTCTCGCCCCTTTTGTTGGGGCATCCAGCGGCTTCCCGGAGTTCCGCCAAAGCTTCCCGGAGTCCCGCCCCCATTCCTCGTTGCTTTCTTGCCATCGGCGTTTATTTGTGCGATGCCCTCCCCGTCCGCGCCGCCGCTTGCTTCTCTCTCCCTCGCTTGGCGGGGGAGAGTGCCCTGGCAAGGGCGAGAGAGGGAGTGCCCCCTCCGGCGCGAAGCGCCGCATATGTTTCTTTTGGCGTTGTTTCTGCGGGAAGGGTGGGGAAAGTGAGCGTCGCTGCGCTCCGCAAGAAAGGACGCTCTCCCGCCCTGCGGGGCACCCTCTCCCGCCAAGCGGGCGAGGGGAACGGTGCGGGTGAATCGCCGCGCTCCGAAGCGGGCGAGGGGATTGGCATGGGCGCGTTCGCGCCGGAGGGAAGATCGCCGTCCGCCAGGACTGGATTGCCACGGCGCTACGCGCCTCGCAATGACAAGGATTGGAACGCTTCGCGCTTTCTTTCCCGCAACAGCGAAGCAATCGCCCACAGAAACGCGCCAAACCGCCAACATTTCGTCATTGCGAGGGCCGAAGGCCCGTGGCAATCCATCGGCGTTTATTTGTGCGATGCCCTCCCCGTCCGCGCCGCCGCTTGCTTCTCTCTCCCTCGCTTGGCGGGGGAGTTTCGCCGTCCGCAGGACGCCCCGGCAGGGGCGAGAGAGGGAGTGCATCCTCCGGCGCGAAGCGCCGCATACTTTTCCTTGGGCGTTGTTTCTGCTGGAAGGTTGGAAGAAATGAGCGTCGCTACGCTCCGCATGGAACGGCTCCCTCTCCCGGCGCTTCGCGCCACCCTCTCCCGCCAAGCGGGCGAGGGGAACGGTGCGGGGGAATCGCCGCGCGCCGAAGCGGGCGAGGGAGCGCACACTTCGGCGCGAAGCGCCGCATACCTTCCGGGGAAGAGGATTGAGCGGCATGGCGGCTCCCTTGTCTTCCCTGGAAAAAAGTTAACTGGAGCATCCTGACATGTCACTCAAATCCGCCGCCGCGCAGATCGTTTTTCGGCCTCGTTTGCTGGATTGTCTTTCCGGCTACAACCGGGCGCAGTTCGGCAAGGATGTCGGGGCGGGCATTACCGTGGGCGTGCTGGCGCTGCCCTTGGCGATGGCCTTTGCCATTGCCTCCGGCGTTTCGCCCGCCGCCGGCATCTGGACGGCCATTGTCGCCGGGTTCATCACTTCGGCCCTGGGCGGCTCGCGGGTGCAGATCGGCGGGCCGACCGGAGCTTTCATCCCGATCATCTACGGCATCGTGGCCGTCTACGGCTTCGGCAACCTGCTGATCGCCACCATGCTGGCCGGAGCCTTCCTGCTGGCGATGGGCGTGTTTCGCATGGGGCAGTTGATCCGCTTCATCCCGGTCTCCGTCGTCATTGGCTTTACCAATGGCATTGCCGTGGTGATCTTCATGGCCCAGATCAAGGATTTCCTGGGGCTGCAAATCGAGAGCCTGCCGCCGGAATTCTTCGCCAAGATCGAAACCCTCGCCACGAGCCTGCACCTTGTGCATGTCCCGACGCTCGCGCTCTCTGTCGCCTCGCTGTTGTTCCTGCTCGGCTACAACCACATGGCGACGCAGGAACGTTTTGCCGTGCTGCGCCGCGCGCCGGGGCCGCTGGCGGTGCTGGTGCTGGCCACGGCGGTAACGGCGCTGTTTGACCTGCACAAGTACGGCATCGAGACCATCGGCAGCCGTTTTGTCGGCGGCATTCCCCAGGGCTTGCCGCCCATCGCCCTGCCCGCCCTGTCGCTCGATACCGTGGGCAAGCTCATTTCCCCGGCCATTGCCATCGCCATTCTGGGGGCCATTGAATCGCTGCTCTCCGCCCGTGTGGCCGACGGCAGCATTGATGACCGGCACGACCCTGACCAGGAACTGATGGCCCAGGGCATTGCCAATCTCGTCGCGCCGCTCTTCGGCGGTTTCGCCGCCACCGGCGCGATTGCCCGCACCGCCACCAATGTGCGCTCCGGCGGACGCACGCCGATTGCCGGGATCATCCACGCCTTCGTGCTCCTGAGCATCGTCCTCATCCTGGCGCCGCTCGCCAGCCACATCCCGCTTTCCGCGCTTTCCGCCATTGTGGTCGTGGTGGCGGTCAACATGGGCCAATGGCATGAATTCAAGGCATTGCGCCGCTTTTCCAACGATTACCGCACCATCCTGCTCTCGACCTTTTTGGTGACGGTCATCTTCGATCTCACGGTGGCGATCGAGCTGGGCATGGTGCTCTCCTGCCTGGCCTTCATCTACCGCATGTCCCGGCTCACCCGCATCGAGCGCCTGCCCCTGAAGCAGCACGAGCGCGACCCGGATTTCCTGCGCCCGGACGGCAGCCCGCGCATCAGCGCCTGGCGCTTCTACGGCTCGCTGTTCTTCGGCGCGGTCAACAAGCTGGAAGTGCTGCTTGATCCCAAGGCGGGCTTTCCCGATGTGCTGATCCTGGACATGCAGGCGCTGGTGCAACTGGATACCACCGGGCTGGATGGCATCGGCAAGCTGCTTGACCGGCTGGAAAAGCAGGAAGGCGGTCTGGTGATCTGCGGCCTTGCCCGCCAGCCCAGTTCGCTCATGTACCGCGCCGGCTTCATCGACCGCCTGGGCGAGGAAAACCTGGCGGACAACCTTTCCGCCGCCATCCAGCGCGCGGAAACCCTGCTCATCCGCGCCCAGTTCGCCCGCGCCGCCGCCGGAAGGCAGGAAGCGGAAGCCGGGAATCCGGAAAAAACGGCGGAGACAGAAGCCGGAGATGCGCAAGCGGAGGCGCGCAAGGAGCCATGAGCGTGTTTTCACGGTTCCGGTTCTGGTCGGTTCCGGTTCCCGGAAATTGACTTTCTCCCTTTCCTGAATAAAGATAACGGGTTCCTGCGTGGAGGCTTTGCCGAGTTTCCCGATTCTTGTCCAGAATGCCTACCGAACCGATTTTCCAAGGATAAAAGCATGTCTCCTGCTGCCCTGCATTCCGTTTCCGACACATCCGCGCCGCGCCATCTCTGGACGGTGGAAGAGGCGCTGGCGCTCTATGCCTTGCCGTTCATGGACCTCCTCTGGCAGGCGCAGGAAGCGCATCGGCGGCAGTTCGACGCCAACGCCATCCAGCGTTCAACGCTCATTTCCGTGAAGACCGGCGGCTGTTCGGAGGATTGCGGTTATTGTTCCCAATCCGCCCGCTACGGCACGGATGTGGCGCGGGAGCGCCTGATGCCCGTCGACGAGGTGGTGGCTGCGGCAAGGGCAGCCCAGGAAAAGGGCGCTTCGCGCTTCTGCATGGGGGCGGCCTGGAAAAGTCCCAAGAAGAGCGATCTCGAAAGCGTGCTGGAAATGGTGCGCGAGGTGAAGGCGCTGGGCTTGCAGACCTGCGTCACCCTGGGCATGCTGAAGACGGGGCAGGCGGAAAAACTGAAGGAAGCCGGGCTGGACTACTACAACCACAATCTGGATACAGACCGGGAATTCTACGGCAAGGTCATCACAACCCATTCCCACGAGGAGCGTCTGGATACCCTGCAACAGGTGCGCGAGGCCGGGATCCGCATTTGTTCCGGCGGCATCATCGGCATGGGGGAGAGCCGCGGGAACCGGGCGGCGATGCTGGTGCAGCTGGCCAATCTTCCCGTGCCGCCGGAATCCGTGCCCATCAATCATCTCGTGCCCATCCCCGGCACGCCGCTTGCCGACCAGCCGCCGCTTGATCCCTTCGAGTTTGTGCGCACCATCGCCGTTGCCCGCATCCTCATGCCTGCTTCCTGGGTGCGCCTTTCCGCCGGACGCCGGGAAATGAGCGACGAATTGCAGGCGCTCTGCTTTCTCGCCGGGGCGAATTCCATGTTCTATGGCGACCATCTCCTCACCACGGGCAATGCGGATTTCGATGCCGACGACGCCCTGTTCGCGCGCCTGGGGCTGAAGGCCGTCTAGGCCAGGGCATTCCAGATACGCCAGACATTTCCAACCCTTCCGGAAACAACGCCCATGACGCAGCAAGATGAACAAAAGGAAGCCGTGGCCCAGGCGGCGGCGGCCCATGTGCGGGAAAACCTGCCGCAAGGCGCGCTGCTGGGCGTGGGGACAGGATCCACCGCCAACCGCTTCATTGCCGCGCTCGCGCCGTTCCGGGAACGTCTGGGCGGGGCCGTCGCCAGTTCGGAGGCCAGCCGCGAACGCCTGACGGCGCTTGGCATCCGCGTCGTGGATCTGAACGAGGTCACGGAACTTGCCCTCTACGTGGATGGCGCGGACGAAATCGATCCCGGCCTGTCCATGCTGAAGGGCGGCGGCGGGGCGCTGACCCGCGAGAAGATCGTCGCTGCCGCCGCCCGCGTCTTCGTGTGCATTGCCGACGCGAAGAAGCGTGTCCCGGTGCTGGGCAAGTTCCCGCTGCCCGTCGAGGTCATCCCGATGGCGACAAACCTTGTGGCGCGCGCCTTCACGGAACTGGGCGGCGCACCCCGCTTGCGCGCGGGCTTCGTGACCGACAACGGCAACGTGATTCTGGACGTACACGGCCTTGCCATTCCCGATCCGCTGGCTCTGGAAGCCCGCATCAACCAGATCCCCGGCGTCGTCACCAACGGCCTCTTCGCCCAACGCGGCGCGGACATCCTGCTCCTGGGAACAGAAACCGGCATCCTGCGCTTCGAGCGCACAAGGGACGGGAGCCCGGAATCGAAGGACTGAGGCCAAAAGAATTTGCCGGGATGGCAAAAGGCTCGGAAGAGAAAAGGAAATTGTGGGTAAACGTAAGCCAAGCGTGGGAGCGCAAGGCAGGCAGCGGCGCAAATGTGAGGAAGAGACCGCCCCCCTTGCCCCGTTCGTTGTACACTTCCCCACTTTGCAATTCTCATCCGGGTGGGCGCGGGAAGCGGTGGTGTTTCCGTGTCCCTGGCCCGGACGCACTCCACGACATGATGCCGGAAGACGATATCCTGCTGGTTCTGACCACACTGCCTGGCATGGAAAGCGCCGAGCGCCTGGCGGCTGACGTGATCGAGGCGCGCCTGGCCGCCTGTGTGCAGATCCTCTCGCCCTGCCGCTCCCTGTATCGCTGGCAGGGCAAGGTGGAGGCGGCGACGGAAATCCCGCTCCTCATCAAGACCCGCGCCAGCCGTTATCAGGCGCTCGAAGCGGCCCTCTGCGCCGGGCATCCCTACGAAATCCCGGAAATCCTTGCCTTCTCCGCACGGAACGGCTATGCGGGCTATCTGGATTGGGTGCGGGCGGAAACGGCGGATGCAGTGCCGGAGGCCGCGTCATGAGGCGCTTCCTGTGTTCCCGGCGCTTGCGCTTCCATTGGCGCTTTCTCATGCTGCTGGCGGGATTCCTGTCCGGGGCCTTTTCCACGCTCACGCTGTACGCGCAGGAATTCCTTGATCCTGCCGTCGCCTTCCGGGTTTCCATCGCGGCGCAGGACGGGCAAACGCTCGCCGTGCGCTTTGCCATCGCGCCGGGCTATTACCTGTATCGTGACAAATTCCGCTTCAGTTCCGCGGATGGCCCACGACTGGGCGCGGCGGAATTCCCTCCGGGCAAGGTGAAAGAGGACGAAATCTTTGGCCGGGTGGAAGTCCATGACCGCGATTTCACCGTGCGCCTGCCGGTCGAGCGCAACGCCTCCGGAGCACTGCGCTTTTCCCTGCTCGTCACGTTCCAGGGCTGCGCCGAAGCGGGATTGTGCTATCCGCCGCAAACAACGACCCTGCTGGCGAACCTGCCCGCCGCGTCGGCCTTGACCGCCCTTCCCGGCACAACGGGCGACGCCGCCGGGGACGCTCCCGCGGTTTCACCCGGCAACGACGAGAGCCGCATCGCCGAACGGCTGCGGACGGGCGGCTTCCTCGCCAACCTGCTCGCCTTCTTCCTCGCCGGGCTGCTGCTTGCCTTCACGCCGTGCGTCCTGCCGATGCTCCCCATTCTTTCCAGCATCATCGTCGGGCAGGGGAAACAGGTCTCCCGGAAGACGGGCTTCGCCCTGTCGCTCGCCTATGTGCTGGGAATGGCGCTCGCCTATGCCGGCGCGGGCGTCGCCGCCGGGCTGACCGGCAATTTCCTCGCGGCGGCGCTGCAAAACGCCTGGGTGCTGGTTCCCTTCGCGGCGATCTTCGTCCTCCTCGCCTTTTCCATGTTCGGCTTCTATTCCTTGCAGCTTCCCGCCGCGCTGCAAGGCAGGCTCGCGGCGCAGTCCGGCAGCATCGCGCAACGTCCCGGCCTGCGCGGGCTTGCCGTGTTCCTCATGGGCGCCGTCTCGGCCCTGATCGTCAGTCCCTGCGTCGCGGCGCCGCTGGCGGGGGCGCTCCTCTACATCGGCAAGACCGGGGACGCCTTCCTGGGCGGCGCGGCGCTGTTTACGATGGCCTTGGGCATGGGCGTGCCGCTCCTTTTGATCGGGCTTTCCGCCGGAACCCTCCTGCCGCGCTCCGGCCCCTGGATGAAGCGGATCAAGCAGGGTTTTGGCGTTCTCCTGCTCCTGACCGCCGTCTGGCTGCTTGTGCCGGTCATCCCCGCCTTCGCGGTGATGCTTGCCGATGCCCTGATCCTGATGTTCTCCGCCCTCCACCTGCGGGCACTGGAACCGCTCCCTCCCGAAGCGCGAAGCGGCGAGCGTTTCTGGAAAGGCATTGGCATCCTCCTTTTCCTTACCGGAGTATCACTGTTCATTGGCCTTTTGGGCGGCAGCCGCGACCCGCTGCAACCGCTGGCGGTTTTCCAGCAGCGCACAAATCCTGAAATTCCCGTCACAACCGCCACAAGCGCCGCGCCCGTCGCAACGCCGGTGGCGGAAATCGCCGCGGATGTGCCCGCCTTCGCGCCCATCACCAGCCTGGACGAACTCGAACAGGGCCTCTCCGTAGCCCGGTCGCGGCAACAAGCCGTGCTCATCGATTTCTATGCCGACTGGTGCCGGGACTGCAAGGAAATGGAACGCCTGACCTTCGCAGACCCCGCCATCCGCGAGCGCCTGCGCGCCTTCCAGCTTTTCCGGGTCGACGTCACCGCCAACCGCGCGCAGGACAAGGCGTTGTTGCAACGCTTCCAGCTCTTCGGCCCGCCGGGCATCATCTTCTTTGATGCGGATGGCAAGGAACGCGCGGAGGCCAAGGTCGTCGGCTTCAAGAACGCCGAAGCCTTCGCCAAGGCGCTTGATGGCGTTGGGAGCGTCAGGGGCGAGAGCATCCATTAACGGTTTCGCATGAAAAGCCCGCCCTCTCCCGGCCTTTCGGGAAGCCCAGGGGGATTGTGTGATTGTCCATCCTCCACCATTTGGCGCGAACGCGCCCATCTCTTTCCCCCTCGCCCGCTTGGCGGGAAAGGGAATTGCCGTCTGCAAGACCGCTCATTTCTCCCAACCTTCCAGCAGAAATAACGCCCAAGGAAAAGTATGCGGCGCTTCGCGCCGAAGGGTGTGCGCCCTCTCCTGCCCCTGCCGGGGCATCCTCCCCCGCCAAGCGTGGGAGGAAAAGGCAAGCGGCGGCGCGGGCGGTGAGGCTATCGCGCAGATAAGCGCCGATGGATTGCCACGGGCCTTCGGCCCTCGCAATGACGGGAGTTTTGGAGTTTGCAGAAAAAATCGAAGCCCGCTTTCCCGAACCCTCCCGCCGCTGTGTAGATACCTATGCTCCCCAACCCATAGCGTATAATCCCCTGCTTCCCACTCACCAAACCTCCCCCCACCATGCAAGAAAAATACGCCCCCGCCGAAGTCGAGCGCGCCGCCCAGGCGCATTGGCAGGCGACCGCCGCCGACCGCGCCGTCGAGGACGCCTCCCGTCCCAAATATT
>JAISLJ010000225.1 GCA_031290955.1 Zoogloeaceae bacterium
GCACATCAGAGAGCACACGCGGCAAGAGCGCGAGGTCGTCAAAGGCGGCGCGATTCTTTCGGAAGGTGATTTCATCGCCCGCGCCGCTTGCGATGTAGGCCCAGGCGTTGTCATCCAAACGTTCGCGGGCATACGGCGCATAGTCGGCGACCGCCGCAATGGCGGGAGGAATGGCGGCAAGACGCGGCAAGGTCATGGAAATCTCTTTTCATATACTGGCGTCAAACGCCGAACGGGCGAGTATATCCCGTACTGCTTGTACAGGCGAAATCCCAAGGGTGACGAGGCTTCGGGCGCTTCGCGCCGTAATCCGGGGACGCACCGCGCGGAACTGTGCCGCGCTTTCGGAGGCACAGGCAGCTTGGTAGAATCGGCAGTTTTCCCCGGTATGCTTTTCCATGAGGCGCAAACACACCGCCCCGCATCCTGCCACTGCTTCCCTCTGGCCAACGCTGGTTTCCCTCTTCCCCTATCTCTGGGTGTATCGGCGGCGGGTGGTTGCCGCGCTTGCCTGCCTTGTCGGGGCGAAGCTGGCAACGGTGGCGGTGCCCTTGGTCTTCAAGCGCATCATCGACGATCTCTCCCGCCCGGAAACGCTGGCGCTCCTGCCCATCCTGCCGCTTCTCCTCTACGGCCTCCTGCGCTTCGCGGCCTCGCTGTGCACCGAACTTCGGGAAATCCTCTTCGCCCGCGTCACCCAGGAATCCATCCGCCGCTTGGCGCTGGAAGTCTTCCGTCATCTGCACACGCTCTCGCTGCGCTTTCACCTGGAACGCCAGACCGGCGGCATCTCCCGCGACATCGAGCGCGGCACGCATTCCATCGGCACCCTCATCAACTACACCCTGTACTCCATCCTGCCGACGCTGGTCGAGCTGGGCCTCGTGCTCGCGGTGCTGATCCTGCGCTACCGACCGGTATTCGCCCTGATTACGATGGCTTCGCTGCTCTTCTATGTGCTTTTCACCATCCTGGTGAGCAACTGGCGCATCCAGATTCGCCACCGGGTAAACGAGGCGGATTCCGCCGCCAACGCGCGTGCCATCGACAGCCTCATCAATTACGAAACCGTCAAGTATTTCGACAACGAGGAATTCGAGGCGCGACGTTACGATGAAAACCTGCGCGCCTGGGCCGAGGCCGCCACCCGAAGCCAGACGAGCCTTTCCCTCCTGAACCTGGGCCAGCAGGCGATCATCGCCACCGGCATCACCCTGATGATGTGGCAGGCGGCCAGGGGCGTGATCGAGGGCAGCATGACCCTGGGCGACCTGGTGCTGGTCAATGCCTTCCTGATGCAACTCTACATGCCGCTCAACTTTCTGGGCGTGGTGTATCGGGAAATCCGCCAGTCGCTGGCGGATATCGAGCGCATGTTCGCGCTCCTGCGCGCGCATCGGGAAGTGGAGGATCGCCCCGGCGCGGTAACGCTGGCGCGCGCGCCGCAGGAAATCCACTTTGACTCGGTATGCTTTGCCTATGATGCCCGGCGTCCCATCCTGCGCGGCGTGGACTTTCGCATTCCCGCCGGCGGCACCGTGGCCGTGGTCGGGCCTTCCGGCGCGGGAAAATCCACCCTGGCGCGACTTCTCTTTCGCTTCTACGATGTCACGGCGGGCGCGATCCGCTGCAATGGCCGGGATATCCGGGAATTCACCCAGGCAAGCCTGCGGGCGACAATCGGCATCGTGCCGCAGGACACTGTGCTCTTCAATGACACGCTGTTCTACAACATCCAGTATGGCCGCGCCGACGCGAGCCGCGCGGAAGTCCTGGAGGCCGCCCGCGCCGCGCAACTGGATGATTTTATCGCGCGCTTGCCGGAAGGGTGCGAGACGCGGGTGGGGGAACGCGGCCTCAAGCTTTCCGGCGGCGAGAAGCAGCGGGTCGCCATCGCCCGGACGCTCCTCAAGAACCCGGCGCTCCTCATCTTCGACGAAGCCACCTCCGCCCTTGATTCCCGCACCGAGCAGGCAATCCAGTCCCAGCTGGAAGCCGCCGCCCTGGGCCGCACCACCCTCATCATTGCCCATCGTCTCTCCACGGTGATGAATGCCGATGAAATCCTGGTCATGGAGGAAGGCGGCATCGTCGAGCGCGGACGGCACGAGGACCTGCTGGCGCAAGGCGGCGTCTATGCCCGGATGTGGGCCTTGCAACAGCAGGGAAACGGCCCCGCGTGACGCCGATTGCTGAACATTGCTGGACAGCCGCGGCAAACCCATGTATGTTGCGGGCGTTTTCATCTCCAATCCCGACCATGCGGACGGGCTTTACTGAAAGGAATTCCAGCATGAATGACGACATCTCCCGGAATGTTTCATCCGACGACAAGAACCTGGCCCTGCTGGCGCATCTGCTGGGCATCATTCCTATCTTCATCCCGCCCCTGCTCATCTGGCTCTCGAACAAGGAGAAGCCGGAAAAGGCCTTTCTCAACGACCAGGCCAGGGAAGCCCTGAATTTCCAGATCACGGTCTTCATCGTGATGTTTTCCGTGTCCATCCTGATCGGCATCCTCCTCCTGATTCCCGTCCTGGGATGGTTCCTGGCCATCGCGCTGGGCATCCTGCTGTTTCTGATCTGGGTGGTCGACGTCGTATTCTGCGTCCTCGCCGCGATTGCCGTGAACAAGGGCGGGCGATACCACTATCCCATTGCCTTGCGTCTCATCAGTTGAGGGATTTTGTCCGGCGCGTGACGGTGCCGGTTCCATGTGGCGATCGGCGTCTGCGAACTGCTGTCCGCAGGACTGGTTGCCTCCGCAAACGGCGTCAGGCATACTGGCGCCCCGATTCGTTTACCGGTCATCGCCATGTCACGCATCCAGCATACCTTCGCCGCGTTGAAGGCACAGGGCAGGAAGGCCCTGATCCCTTACATCACTGCGGGCTTTCCCCGTCTGGAATCAACCTTGCCCCTGCTGCGCACCCTGGTGGAATCCGGCGCGGATGTGCTCGAACTGGGCGTTCCCTTTTCCGACCCGATGGCCGATGGCCCCACCATCCAGCGCGCCTCCGAGAAGGCGCTGGCAAACGGCATGACGCTTGCGAAGGTATTGGCGATGGTGTCGGCATTCCGGGCCGGGAATGACAAAACGCCGGTTGTGCTCATGGGCTATGCCAATCCCGTGGAAGCCATGGGCCGGGAGGCCTTTGCCCAGGCTGCCCGGGCGGCGGGCGTGGATGGTGTGCTGGTGGTGGATTATCCGCTGGAGGAAGCGCGGGAATTCGCCGCCTTGCTACAAGAGAATGCCATCGACCCGATCTTTCTTCTTGCGCCCACCTCGAAACCGGAGCGTTTCCAGCAACTTGCCGGGATCGCCAGCGGCTATGTCTATTATGTTTCCGTCAAGGGTGTGACGGGTTCCGGAACCCTGGATTTCGACGAAATCGCGGCGCGGGTCGCGGCCATTCGTGCCGTCCTGCCCTTGCCGGTGGGTGTGGGATTTGGCATTCGGGACGCGGGGAGCGCGGCGCGGATTGCCGCCGTTGCCGATGCCGTAGTGGTGGGCAGCCGCATCGTCGAGGAACTGGAAGATGCGCCCGTGGCGGAAGAAACCACGCGGGTCGCCGCGCTGGCGGCGGAATTGCGTCGGGGCGTACAGGCGGGCAGCGGGAACAAAGGGTGAAGATGAAGAAAACCCTGTTCGTCATTGTCGCCTCTCTTCTGATATGTGCGCAGATATTTTTCATCATTGCCCTGCGCGGCAGCAAGATGCTGGTGGAAGCCTGCGCGGCCTTGGGACTTCATTTGTCGCACGATCTGCGCGATGGCGTCATGCAGGAGTTTCTGAGTTTGTATTTACATTTCGGTGTCGAGCCGACGGTCTATACGAAATTCATGTTCAGCGTTGTCGACTGGTGGTGGATACTGCCGCTTGTCGGCGCGCTGCTCGTTTTCCGGGCACTCCGTCCATGGTCGGGAAAGCGCGCCGCGCTGGCCTTGTTCGTGAACATGGCATCTATCTGTGCTCTTTTCATGGCGCCCTATTCAACCGTTTTCTTCATGGGCGCAGTTGTGTAAATCTCCCCGCAACCCGACCCGGAAAATTCCCATGAGCTGGCTCAACAAACTTCTCCCGCCCAAGATCAAGCGCGAAAGCGGCGCGCATCGCGCCAGCCTGCCGGAAGGACTGTGGCACAAATGTCCGGCCTGCGAGGCGGTGCTGTATGTCACCGATCTGGAGACGAATCTCCAGGTCTGTCCCAAATGCGGCTACCACCATCGCCTGAAGGCGCGGCAGCGGCTGGC
>JAISLJ010000226.1 GCA_031290955.1 Zoogloeaceae bacterium
CGTCCACTGCCGTATGCCAATTACCTACGGGCTACGCCCTCCGGCAATTGGCATACGGCAGCAAAAAGCGGACAATTTGAAAATCATGAAAGCGGACAGATTCAAAAGCTCGTAACAGACGATAGACCAAAAACTTCATCAACACTGACCGCACAAAATACTTGACTGCGAACACGGTTGCTCTCTCCTGCGCCCTGGCAGCAATCCCTGTCGTGAACATTTCTTCACGGTGCGGGACAAAACCGTTTTTTCCATGAAGGAAGATGGTTGCTGACGGCATGGAATCCTCCGACTTCCTGAGCCATCATTGCTCCTGAGGACGGCAAGGGTTGTCGTCACGCAAAACCTGTTGCAAGGAGAAACATCATGGAACACAGCAATGCCAATGATTTCACGACCGCCAACGTCCCCCCGCCTTCCTTCCGGAAACGGCTGACGGAATGCGTACAACACACGCTCTGCCAAGTCGGGAGTTTCGTGCTCGCCCACCGGCGCAGCATCGTCATCTGCGCTGTGCTGGGGGGCGCGGCCTATGGGCTGGCGACGCATCCGCCCTTCCAGACGGTAGATCGGGGGGAGTTGGGCTTGCGCATCAACCAGTGGACGGGGGGGGTGCGGCATTTTCAGGAGGGGTCCGTGCTGGTCATTCCCGGTGTGCATGAACTGCGCGCCTTCCCGCTGCGTGACCAGGTGTATCACCCGAAGAAGACGAACCGGGATGATCTTGTCTTCCAGACGGTCGAAGGACTGTCGATCGGGGTGGATTTCACGGTCCGCTATGCGCTTGACCCGGAAAAAATCCCGGTCATGGCGCGCGTTCTGCCGGATGACATCAGTGGCGAGGTGGTGCTCCCCACGGTGCAGGACATCTTCCACCAGACGCTTTCCCGCTACACCGTGCGCGAAGTCTTTTCCGCCCGCCGCCAGGAAATCCAGACAAACATCACCAAGGAACTCCAGGCGCGGCTTGCCGAGGATGGCATTCGGCTGAAGAACCTCACCATCGGCAAGATCGAACTGCCCAAGGACTACATGAACGGCATGGAAAAGCTTCTCGCTGCGGAAATCGCCACCGAGCAAATGCGCTTTACCCTGGAATTGCAGGGCAAGAAGGTGGAGGAAAGCAGGCTCATCGCGGAGGCCGAGAAAGTGAGCCGGGAAAAAGCGGCGGAAGCGGCGGGACAGGAACAGATCATCGCGGCGCAGGCGCAGGCGGAAGCCATGAAGCATATCCTGCCCTTCAAGGAACGGCAGATCAAGCAGCGGGCGCTGGAAGCCGAGGCCGACAAGGTGACGCGCCTCAAGAATGCCGAAGCCTCCGCCGAAGCCCGGCGCATCGAGGCGGCAGCGGAAGCGGACTCGCGTAAGAAGCTTGCCGAGGCGGAAGTCTTCCGGCTGGAACAGATCGGCAAGGTGCAGAGCGAACAACTGGCCCGTGAAGGCAAGGTGCTGACGCAAAACCCGCTCCTGATCCAGAAGGCGCTGGCGGACAAGCTCTCCGACAAGATTTCGGTCATCATCGCCGCGCCCGGCGCCAATGGCGCGTTCATCGGCGAGAACCTGATCGGTCGCCTGCCGCAGGCCCCGGCAATCGCGGACGCAGACGCGGATGCGGGCGCAAGCGAAGACGAAACGAACGAGGAGGAATGAATCATGCTCGAACTCGCTCTGGCGCTTGCCATCGTCACACAAGACCAGATTCCCCTGCGCGGCGCGCCGCATGAGAACGCGCCCCGGCACGCCACGCTCGCGCACGGCGACCAACTGGAAGTGCGCGGCGTGAGGGGGGAATACCTGCAAGTCTATGATTACCGCCGCGAACGCGCAGGCTACATCCGCGCCACCCAGGCAAGCCGCTATGCGCTCACGCCCGAGGAAGCGCCGCGCCTGAAGGCGGTCGTCGATTTCCTCACGGAGCAGCCCGGCTACGAGGCGCTGGGGATCGGCCACACGGCGGCCTTCATCGCCGCCGCGCCCGCTGAACAGATCGACGCGCAGACCTTCGTTGCCCTGGGCACGATGGCCGACCGCCTGGCCGCGCGCGCCTCCCGTCTTTCCGGCGCGACGAGCGGCACGAATGCCGAGCGGGCGCGAATCGTGACCGGGCATCTCGAAGTTGCTGCCCATTATGGTGTGCGCACCCGCAGCGTCGAGAAGAACGAGAAGATCACGTTGTGCTACGACGGCGAAGCCTGGCGGCGCGTGCTGGCCCTGCCCGCCACGCCGGAACAGAAGGCCCGCGCGGCTCTCGCGCTCACCCGGCACGAGTGTGTCGATCCGCTGCTCTCCCCCGGCGAGCGCCTGCAAACCGACCTCTGGCGCGCGGAACTCTTGGATCAAGCGCTTGCCTCTGGCAACGGGAAGGAAACGTTGCCCGCGCATCTCAAGGATCGTCTCGAAATCCGCGCGGCGGGTATCTGGGCGGGCATCGCGCACCAGCGCGCCCGCCAGACCAAGCCCGACCCCGCCGCCATTCTCGCTGCCGGGCAAAATGCCGAAACGCATCTCTTGCGGGTCGACAAGAAGGCACTGGTTGATGGCGACCTTGCCGCCTGGAACGAGGCTGCGATTCGTGTTGGCGCATCGCGCTGGGCCGCCGTGCCGCTGGATGCGCCCGCTCCGGTCAAGGGCCGCCCAAGCATCCGCCTTGTGGCCGGGGAGCCGGGACAAACCTGCATCCAGATCATCGAAGGCCAGGCGGACGCCAAGGCTCCTGCTGCCGCCACATCCACCGCGACCGCTTCCACCGCTTTCACGCCGCAGTGCACCTATGGACAGGTCTGGCCGGCCTCGCTCACGGTGAGTCCCGACGGCAAGTTCATGACGCTTGCCGTGCAGCCGCTGGAGACCTGGCGCGAGCTGTGGCTGTTCCACAAGGAAGGCGCGACTTGGCAGGTCGAGGCCATTCCGCCCGCGACGGAGAATCCGGAACTGGGCTACATCGAATTCGCGGGCTGGGTTCCCGGCAACAAGCAATTCCTCGCCGCCCGCGAGACGGTGGTCGAGGGGCGCGGCAAGACAAGCTTTGAACTCTGGAGCCGGGTCACGCTGAGCGCCGAGAAACGCGCCGACAAACCCGGCAACCTGACTCCCTTCTACCGCTGGCAAGACCCGGCATGGAAAGGCGGCACCATCGCCATCCGCTGAACAGGGATCAGTGTCGCATCCCGGACGATTCGATTCTGGCGGATGAAGGAAGAGTTGCGGGTGGGAAGCATACCAGATGTTCATGGCGTCCAGAGGAGTTTTGCTGTTGAGGGCGGCCTGGGGCAAGTGTTCGTTGTAGAGCATGGCATATCGGAGCAGGGTTTGTTCCAGGTCTTCGCCGCTCATGAAATGATGAGTCTTCAGGATGTCCGCAAT
>JAISLJ010000227.1 GCA_031290955.1 Zoogloeaceae bacterium
CGCTGCAAAGCGGTGTCGGTTTTTTTATGGTTACATTTGGGAGCAGAAAATGGACGAACGGCCCGATTTTTTGCGCATGGCATACCCCCCCCCCCCCCCCCGCGTATTTATATCGCATAGCACGCCGCAAGACTGACTGCGCGTCGGATCCCTCTTCTCCAAGAGGGTTGACCATAACAAGCGACCGCACAGCGGTTTGCTTCGTTCACCTCCTATCTTCCCACTTTTGTGCCTCCGGGCGCCGTTTTTCCCTCCTGAAAGCGCGGCATCCCTCGTTTTTCGGGCATGGCGGGATTTCCGTCATTTCCGCCCGCCGCAAGGCTGTGCGGGGCGTCACCTTGGTGGAGTTACTCGCCGTTGTCCTGATTGTTGTCATCCTTGCCATGCTGGCCTTGCCGGTACTGGGGATGATCCGCCAGAACCGGATTGTCAGCGGCACGGGTGAAGTGGCCTCGGCTCTGGTCTTGGCGCGTGGCGAAGCCATTTTGCGTCGGACACGGGTCTCCCTCTGTCCGATGACAGAAGGGAAATTGACCAGCGGTTGGCGCATCGTGACGAATAACCCGGGTTCCGCGAATAACCAAGATTCCTGCACTGCTGAATCGTCCAAGGTTACGGTATTGTTCGCGCGCGAGGAACCATTGAAGACGATTGAATTATGCACAAGCAATTGCAACGTGACAACGCCATCGAAGTTCGTCTTCAACGCGCTGGGCAAGCTGGAAGGTGGCGCTGCCGCCGTGGTGTTGTGCGCTCCGGGTCGAAGAGAAGGCCGGCAGATTGATATCACCAGCATCGGACAGGTGAAAACCCGTTCGGTATCGTGTTTGAAAGAACCGATTTCAACAGGGGCGGGAAATTTCAGGTAAAACCTGTTCGGCATCGTGTTTGGCTTGAAAATCAACGAGGTTTCCTCATGAAGAACGCAAGAAAAACTTTTCATTGCTCTCCGCAACACCTGCGGGAGAAGGGTTTTACCCTAATCGAGGTGCTGGTGGCCATTGTGGTGTTGGGCATTGGTCTGGTTGGACTGTTGAGCTTGCAGGTGATGTCGCTGAAAATGAATCAGGCTGCCTTGTCGCGCTCCATTGCATCTGGCTATGCCTATGCCATGATCGAAAAGATCAGAAGCAATGCTGTTCATCGGAGCGATTACGTCACTGCCCTGAATCTGGCCAGTTCCGTTTCCACGACCACTGCCCAGACTTCCCCAGAGGAACTCAAGCTTTGGGCAAAGCAGCTTGATCAGGCGCTGCCCGGCGCCAAGGTACAAATCTGTTTGCGGGAAAATCCGGAGAAAACCTATTCGTCGGGTTGTGACAAATCTGCTGGAGAATTTGTCATGGTGCGTGTGAGTTGGCAGCAGGGCGAGGATGCCGGATTGATGTTCGATGCGGATACTTCTTCGAGTTCCACGGAAGTTGTCAATTCGCAATCCATTGAAGTGGTGGGGCGGCTATGAAAACCGAACACATTTTTGTTCCTTATGGGAAACAGGGGCGGGAACTTGGCCTTTCCCTGGTTGAGATCATGATTGCCCTGACGATCGGTTTGATCATGTTGGGCGCGATCTTCCATGTCTATCTCAGCGGGCGTTCTTCCTACCGATTGAATGAGGAACTCGCGCGCTTTCAGGAAAATGGTCGTGTGGTCATGGATATGCTGGAAAGGGATCTGCGCATGGCGGCTTATTCCGGCTGCCCCAGCTTTAACCGGGTCCGCGCGGCAAGCACGCTGAATACGGTCAGGGAGAACCTGCGCATTGGCGTATACGCCGATCAGATGCCAAGAACCGTCATCGGTACAGAAGCCTATTCTCTACGCATTGTTGCCCCGGTTCTGGAAACGGGGATTGCAGGCGATGTGCTTGCCAGCGCCGCGTCAGCCTCCCTGGCGGGCGAGAGCGATAACGTCCGGGCAGGTGATTATGTGGTCATCCACGACTGTGACGAAGGCGAACTGTTCAGCATCAGCGCGGTGGCGGCGGCAGCAGCCGGTGGCAGCATGGATCTGACGCTGGACAGAAATCCCTCGCGGGATTTTTCCTCCACGCTCGGCAGGGCGTTCGTATTGCCGAATCATGGCGGTTCTGTCGGCATTTTATATGACATTGTTGATGTTACGGTTCCGGGTGGTGAAACGGTCGGGGCATTGCGGCGAAATGGCGAGGAATTGCTGACCGGGGTGGAGGCGTTTCGTATTTGCCTGGGGCAGGGCAACGCCTACACCGCCGAGTATGGCAAGAGCGAGCTTGGCGACTACGTCCGGGCGGAAACCATCAGTGATGATGCTGAACGGGCAAAAGTGATCGCGGTGCAGGTGGATTTGCTCCTGGCTTCTTCTTCCGCCATCGCGCTGGAAAAAGCGGAAGCGCAAAGTTTTTCACTGTGCGGTGATCGCACTGATTTTACGAAAACGGATCGCCGTTTACGCAAACTGTTCAGCACGACGGTCAATCTGCGCAACAAACTGAGATAGGAGAAAACAATCATGCAAATGAAGCTGAAACAATATGAACGGGGTTCCGCCCTGTTGCTTCTTGGTGTCATCGCGTTGATCGTGATGTTGCTGCTTGGCGTGACAGCCATTCGGACGACGATGTTGCAAGAGCGGCTGGCGGGCGGTTTCGCGGAACAGTATCAGGCGTTTCAGGCGGCGGAAATGGCCTTGCGCGCCGGGGAAATCCTGGTCAACAAGAACACGGCCCGCAGCGCCGCCTGTTTCTATGCGCCGGGAACCGCCCCTGACCCAAAGGATCGTGCCACGTGGAGCAGCACCGAAAAAATCTGCAATATTGGCACGTATTATCGCACGGAGAATTACGGCGCGGCCCCGCCGAAATTTTTCATCGAACAGCAGGAAGACACACCGGATGTCAGCCTTGAAGCGGGTGCCGTGAAGACCAAGGAAATCTACAAGGTAACTGCCTTGGGAACCAGCGGCGTGAAAGGCGAGAACGGCAATCCGGTGGTGAGTGTCATTTTGCAATCATCCATTACGCACTGAAAAGGAGCATTCCATGAAAACGCGCATTCTTTCTTCGACTTCTCGTCTGCCACGTTTCACGGTTCGGCGTCTGACCTGCGCTGTCGCGCTGGCGCTGGCCCCGCTGGGAGCGCAGGCGCTTGAAGTCTCCCAGACCCCCTTGTTCGCGGGCGGTGGCGGCTCGGCCGCCAACCTGCTGTACATGCACGACGATTCCAGCTCGATGTATTGGTCGTTCATGCCGGATGGAGTTGTGCCGAATGCAGATGCCAACGGCGCCATTCAATTGACGCGGCCGGATGTGAACAAGATTTATTATGACCCGAATATGACCTATACGCCGCCTGTTGACCACAACGGTAACAGTCTGGGGAACTCGAATTTTAATGCCGCATGGTTTGATGGTTATGATCTGGCAGGCAGGGATGCTGCGGGGGATTATTGCAGCGTAGGCAGGATCGTCACGCCCCGCAAGGTCAACCTTGCAAGCCAGTACAGGCCCACCTATTTTGAAGGTTGTTACTATAAGGAGGGTCACAAAATGGAGTTTTTAGGCGCGGCGGCGGAAGCGTACTATCATGATCCGCGCGGCAACAAAATCACCATTCCCGCAGCCCAGCGGCAGAATTTCGCCAACTGGTATTCCTATTACCGCACCCGGAACTATGCCGCCAGGGCGGGCGTCAGCCGGGCGTTTGCAGACCTGCCGGGAAATACGCGCGTCGGTTGGGGGAGCATCAATGGGGAGAGAAAAGGGAGCCCCCTCTCTGGGCCAAAGATCGAACAGGGCGTTCAGACGTTCACAGGCGAGCACAAGAAGGCCTTCTATGATTGGCTCTTCAAGGTGAACGCATATGGTAATACGCCGCTCAGACCCGGGCTGTACACCGCCGGGAAATATTATGAGGGTGTCAACCCTTGGATGGATGATCCGGTAGCCGGTACGGGACAACTTGGCACGGCCTGCCGGAAGAGTTTTACCATCTTGATGACCGATGGCTATTACGACGGTACAGGGTTTAAAAACATCGGCAACCTGGACGGCGCTTCAGCAGATTTCACCACTCCCGTCAAAGCGGATGGCATAACAACGGAGACCTGGAGTACTGCCCCGTATGCCGATAAGCAGGAAGATACCTTGGCGGATATCGCGTGGGATTTCTGGTCCCGGGATCTGCATCCAAGCCAGAATCAAGTGGCAGGCACGAAGAATGACCCGGCTTGGTGGCAACACATGACGACCTATACCATTGGATTTGGCCTGACGGGAGAGCCGGACAAGGCGAGCACATTCCGGAATGCCAAGACTGGCGCGCGGACAGCATGGAAGCAAGTAGATATGGATGACATAAATAGTCCAACCAAGGTTAATGACATGCTGCATGCCGCGGTCAATGGTCACGGCGATTTTTTCTCGGCAGGGGATACGCAGGAATTCATCAATGGCATGCGGGAAATTGTTAGAAGCATCAAGGTCAGTATCAACGCGGTTGCGCCGCTGGCGGCCAGTTCCACTTCGCTGCGCTCGGATACCAGACTTTTTCAGGCAACCCTGGATGGCGAGGATTGGTCCGGGAATTTGCAGGCGTTCCCGGTGGATGCCAAAGGCAATGTGGCTGCAAGCCCAAGCTGGAGCGCGGCCATTCCCGCGCACAACGCCCGCAAAATCCACACTTGGAACCCAGAGACTGCAAAGGGCGTCAATTTTGCGTGGACCAGCCTCAGTATCGACCAGCAAACCCTTCTGGGCAGCGCGGATCTGGTCGATTACCTGCGCGGCGACACGGCCAGGGAAGAGCCGAACGGCACTTACCGCAGCCGCAACAAAAACCGCATGGGCGACATCGTCAATTCCGCCCCTCTGCATGTAGGCTCTCCGGCCACGAACAATTACGGCTATGGCTATTATTCCTCCATCCCGACCGCCGACCGGACAAGCTATCAAACCAGAAGAACTGCCGCCACCCAGCGCTCCGACGTGGTCTATGTGGGCGCCAATGACGGCATGTTGCACGCCTTCGACGCGAACACCGGCGCGGAACTCTTTGCCTATGTGCCCAATGGAGTGTTTGGGCATCTGCCCGCACTGGCCGATCCAGGATACACGCACCGCTATTATGTTGACGGCTCGCCCAACGCAGGCGACATCCTGATCGGCAGCGACTGGAAAACCCTGCTGGTCGGCTCGACTGGCGCGGGTGGAACGGCCTATTTCGCGCTGGATGTGGAAAACCCGGCAAGTTTTTGCAATGATAACGTACTCTGGGAAATCTCGGATGCCAGTTCCGGTTTCGAGCATCTGGGCGCAACCATTGGTCAGGCTTCCATCGTGCGCCTGAATGACGGAACGTGGGCGGCGGTTTTCGGCAACGGCTATGCCAGCGCTGACGAAAAAGCGAGCCTTTTCATCGTCAACGCGGCAACCGGCGCGTTAATCAAGGAAATCTCCGTGGGCCTGGACACGGATACAGACTCCAACGGTCTTTCCATACCGCTCCTGATTGATCTCAACCGGGACGGCTCGGCGGATGTCGCCTATGCCGGAGACCTGCTTGGTCGTCTGTGGAAATTCGATCTGACAAGCACCAGCAATTCCAGTTGGGAGCTTGCCTTCTCAGGCGAGCCGCTTCTCGTCGCCAATGATGCCAGTGGCAATGCGCAGCCAATTACCGCCAAACCCCAGGCGATCCGCCATGCAGATGGCGCGATCATGGTCTATGTCGGCACAGGCAGTTTCTTTGCCACCGGCGATAATGTTGATACTTCCATCCAGACTTTCTACGGCATCCACGATGATGGCACGCACGACAACATCACGCGCGATAGTCTGGTGCAACAAACGCTGACCTACTACAGCGACACGACGGGCGAGTATCGTTTCGTCAGTGAAAACACGGTGGATTACGCGACAAAGAGCGGGTTTTATATCGACCTGAACGCACAGGGCCAAACTGCGGATGGCGAACGTCTGATCAGCACGCCCATCGTTTGGGAAGACCGGGTCATTTTCAACACCCTGATCCCCAGCGGCAACGCCAACGCATGCACTGGCGGCGGCATGGACGGCTGGCTGATGGAAATCGATCCCTTCTCAGGCGCTCGCACTCCGTACAGTGTCTTCGACCTGAACAGTGACGGCCTTTTCAACAACGCGGATTACAAGAACGACGGCACTGGCGGCAAGGTTGTAAATGGAACCAAAGTGGGCAGCGGCTCCGGCTTCACACCGATTGGCGTGGACAAATACGGCCTGAACAGTGGCGGGAAGATCCAGAAGATTGCCAACAGCCCGGTTGGTTTTGGTCGCCAATCCTGGAAACAGATTCGCTGACATGCCCGCCTTCATGCCAATTCCCCCCTCGCTTTTCGGGCAAATACCCTTGTGAAAAGCGAGGGGATTCTTCCCACAGAGAATATTTGCCGCAAACTGGTTTCAACCCACGCCCGCAACCGGGCGACGCAGCATGGAAGAGGCGACGGTTCCACATGTTCCACATGTTCCGTTACGCCCTCCCTATGCCCAATGCCCCTTCGGGGGAGATTTCCAACTGGAGTTTGTTTTAGATGAAAGCACGAAAAGAAACCGGCTTTACCCTGGTCGAGCTTACGCTGGTCGCCGCCACCGTGGTTGTCTTGGCTGCCTTTGCCTACCCTTCCTACAAGCAACACCTGCTGCGCACGCGGCGAGCGGACTGCGAAAGCACATTGATGTCCGCCGCCGCCCTCATGGAGCGCAAGCATTCGGTGGCCAACAAATACACCAGCACCGGCCTGACGCTGCCCGCAAAATGCCCGCAAGAAGGCACGAAAAAATTCTATACCGTCACGCTCACCAGCACGGACAGCACGTTCACATTCACCGCGACCCCCGAGGGAACGCAAACCGCTGACAAATGCGGAACCCTGTCGCTCAAACATACCGGCGTAAAAGGCACAACCGGCGGCAGCGTTTCGGGTTGCTGGTAACGGCGCCATTTATTCCACAGGAGGTTGATATGAGCAGGCGCGTCATTGTTATGCTATTTTTCTGCGCTGTCGTCGGCGCAGCGATCTTTTCTTTCAACGCACAGCAATCGAAGGCCCGGCAAAACGCCGAGGCATTCTATGCCACGCTACAGGTCGGCACGGTTTTCGACCCGAACGCCTTTGCGCGACAAGTCAGGGCCAAGGGCGGAGAGATACGGAATTTCGCCAGCCCCGAAGCGGCAACAACGGCAGTGCAGCAGGCAAATAGGGAATATTTCTCCCCGCTCTTTGTCGCCATGATCCCGTGGAAACCGGGAGAATGTTGCGCGCACCCCATGCCTGGAGATGGCGCGTACAACACCTGGTTTGCCGCGAAGACACCTTG